>JBBQIU010000009.1:0-13545 GCA_038325245.1 Verrucomicrobiota bacterium | reverse complement strand
TGGCCCAACGGGTTTCGAGGGTGACAAGACCGGTTCGCCGACACGGTTCATGGGTGGCTAGTGCGTCGGGGTGAAGGGTCGCGGCGTTTGAGCCAGTCTTTGGCTTCGGGTGAGGCCGCGTGGCGCCAGATGAATTCGATGATGGGGGTGGAATCCTCGAGGCCATGCGGATGGTGCTTCACTCCGGGTTTGGCGATCAGGGTGATGTCGCCACCGAGTCCCCGATAACGCTCGGCGACGACGCCCGTGTTCTCGTCCCAGGGCACGACATCATCCGCGTCTCCGTAGACGTGGAGGAGGGGGACCTTTGCGGACGCCAGGGGAGCAAGGTTGTCGACGGGATTGCCGGTGTAGGCAAGGGCCTCGGCCTCCGTGGCGAAGCCGTATTGTTCGAGAACAAGGTTCCAGTCACGAGCGCTTCCCGGCCCCTTGCCTTTGCCGCCCGGCCAGCTCTTGAAGTCACAGACCGGCGCATCGCCATAGAGGCAAGCAACTTTGTCGGGATTGGCGATGGCCCAGTTGTAGCAGTACAGGCCGCCGCGACTCAGACCGACGAGCGCAGGCTTGGGAGCCAGGCCGTACTGCGAGGTTAGGTGGAGGTGGACGGCATTCCAGTGGGCGACCGCGGACGGGCTGCCGAGCTGATCGGGAATGGAGGCATAGACAACGTGAAAACCCCGCCCGAGGAGCGCGATGTCGGGGATGGGTTTGTGTCCGAAGAATTCGCCGTGCCAGACCCATGGAAGCCCTGGAGCCGCGATTTTCGGGGCAACGACGATGAGGGGTTTGCCTTGGATTTCGAAGTCGAAGCGGGGGAATCCGAACCAATCGGATCGCTTGCCTGGAATCCGCGGCGCCTCGCCCGGGGTCTCGAGCAGGTTTCGGAGCTTCGCGTCGATTTCAGACGCCTCGCGTTGAGCGTCGGGCAATGGCTTGCCGGCGTTCATCCCCGGGCGTCGATGTCCGGTGTGGGTGAGCCAGGCGTCTTTGAGTACGCGTTGACGGCGCTGGACTTGCTCGAGAACACCCGGTGCCCGGGGATCCGATCGGATCCACGCATCGGGATCGAGGGCGTCGACAATGGTGGATGGCGCGGCGAAGTGGCGAAGAAGCTCACGGGCGATCAGCCAATGCCCGAGGCGGGTGGGATGGACGCCGTCGCCGGCCAGGTGGAACGTGGGGTCGGTTCGGCGTCGTTCCGACAGGAAACGGGCCATGGGGCCATGGGCATCGATGACGGCCCAGCCTTGGGCGCGTTGGGCGACGAGCCAATCGGCGTAGCGTGTCAGGACATCGTCATAGCCCTCGAACGGCTGCGGGTAGGCATCCCGTCCCGACGGGAGGGTTCGGCCGGCGAGAGGGGTAGGGTCGAAGGTGGCGGAGGTGAGGTGAAAGATTCGGGCGCCCGCGGTGATCACGCGCTCGCGGAGGCGGTGGATGCCGTCGTGGAAGCGGGCGGCGCGTGCGTCGGAATACGGGAAGTAGATGCCGTCGTTCATGCCGTAACAGGCGAAGACGACGTCGGGCTGGGTCCGATCAAGCACACGGCCCAGGCGTTCATGAAGGTCGGGCCGGGGAAAGGAGCCGCCGGCGTGCCCGTCCTCGGAGAGGCCGGAGACCGTCTCGCTGGGAAGGCCGAGATTGAGGATTTCGACCCGGGAAGTGGGCGCAGTCAGCCGGAGCCACGTTTCGAAGAATTCCACGTATTCGCCCCCGTACGTGATGCTGTCGCCGAGGAAGACAATCCGGTGTGCGGATGTGAGGTCGGCGAGTGCGGGGCCTTCGCCAGCGCGTCCAGGTTGCGGCGAGGCGAGCAGACACGCTGCGACCAGTGCAAAGGAGGTCAACGAAGGGGGGCGAATCGTGGGCTGCGAAGGCTTGGAAGGGCGGATCATGGGGTGAATGGGGGGTATGGCCCGGGGGGACATTGAGGCAACGCCGTGGCCCGCGCGAGATCGGCTGTAGGATCGGTTCATGGAGCGGCGTTTACGGGGAAGAAGGAGAGTCTCAATGATTCCAAATGATCCAGAAAACCTGTCGGAGACCTCGGCTGTCAGGTTCAAACTCGACACGCCCCAGGTCGGCAACCAGCCTGTCTTCCCGGCCATGATAGCGGTGCTGACCGAAACCAACGCGCTCGTGCGACGCCCTCGAAAGCGGAGCGTCGATCGGGAGCCCGAACCCGTCGAACGGGTTCTGAGCTTGTTTCCCAGGATGCGCTACATGGGCAGCAAGTTCCGTTTGTTGGGGTGGATCCATGAGGCGACGGCGTCCATTGAGTTTGATTCGGTTCTGGATGCCTTTTCCGGATCGGCGGCGGTTTCGTACCTTTTCAAGGCAGCCGGGAAGCAGGTCACGGCCAACGACAGCCTTCACTTCAGCCACAATCTCGCCCAGGCGCTGGTGGCGAACGGCACCGTCGGGCTGACGCCGTCGGAGGTGGAGCGGCTTCGCGTTCCCCATCGGGATGCCCCTACGTTCATTCGAGATACGTTTTCCGGGATTTTCTTTACGGAGGAGGATCTGACGTTCCTGGACCGAATCTGGAGCAACATGGTTGCGATTCGAAATCCGAGTAAACGGGCGATCACGATCGCGGCGATGGTCCGGGCGTGTGCGAAGCGGCAACCGCGAGGGGTCTTTACGGTGGCTGGAGACCCGCAGCGGTACAAGGATGCGCGCCGGGACCTTCGGCTCTCGTTGGAAGAGCATTTTCTCGAGGGGGTTCCGATCTTCAATCGTGCCACTTTTGACAACGGGAAGGTGAATCACGCTTTGCGCGGGGACGTATTCGGCATTGACCCCACCGGATTTGACTTGGTCTATCTGGATCCCCCATATGTTCCGAGGTCGGACGACAATTGCTACGTCAAGCGTTACCACTTTCTTGAAGGCTTGAGCTGCTATTGGAAGGGATTGGAGATCATGCCTGAGAGCAAGGTCCGAAAGATCAGGAAGCCGTACACGCCATTCGCTTATCGAAAGACGGCGGTGGATGCGTTCACGCGCCTGTTCGAGCTTTTTTCGGCGAGCGTATTGGTATTGTCATATTCATCGAATGGCTTTCCCGATCTCGACGAATTGGTTCGTCTCATGAAAAGGGTCAAGGGGCGGGTTTCCGTTCTCGAGCGTCCCCATCGATACCATTTTGGGACGCATGCCGCGGCCAAGCGGAATGACGTGACTGAGTATCTGATCATCGGGCGATGAGGGATGAAGCGAACCCGACAGGAATTGGCAGAGCTGATGGCCGTCCTCTCGCCTGTGGAGTCCTCATGGGAAGATGATCACTCCCGTGCAGTCATCGGGTTATTGGAGAGGATAACAGACGATCCATCCACGATACGGAACGTGCTTCTTGAGCAATTCCTTAGAGACTCCAAGGCGGCAACGACGGCTTTGCGACTCGTTTTGGACCTATCAAAGGACGAGTTTTATGAGCGATTCCATCCCGAATTGCAGAAATGTAGCCTGACTTGGCGGGATCTGAGAAAGGACCCGTCCAAGTGGGAAAGGGTACTGGAAAGGTTTAATGCCTTCGAAGCGTTCGAATCTGTGTTTCGGCGTCCAGTGACATGGCGGTCTGTTCTCATTGAGCGCCTTAAGTCAGGTCGAGGGAGTGCGATCAAAGGCCAGAGGCGCGGTCGCATTCTCGAGGATTTCGCCGAGGCAATCGTGCTCGAAGTATTTGGCACGGGTTACCAGGCGCGATGTCGCTTCGTAGGTCGTGGTGGGAAGAGCACAGAGAAGGCGGATTTTGCGATTCCATCGGCCGAGGATCCCCAAATCCTGATCGAAGTGAAGGCTTACGGCGCAACGGGAAGCAAGCAGGCCGATATTTTAGGGGATATGGGGCGGATCGTTTAGGAGAAACGTCACGACACCGTCTTGCTCCTGGTCACCGACGGAACGACTTGGTTGGCGCGCACCAGCGACCTGAGAAAACTCGTGGAGATGCAGAACCAAGGCGTCAACGCGAAGATCAACACGCAAAAAATGAGCGCCGCCCTTCGCGCAGACCTTGTGGAATTGAAAGCCGCCGGGCACCTGTAGCGGCCTTGGCGCCTCGGCCCGGGCCAAGTCTCGACGTTGCCGCACCCTTCCGACCCTCAAACAGCCTCTACAGCCCGTGATCGGTGACGGCGCCTTGGGAGGCGGATGTGACCGTCGCGGCGTATTTGGCGAGCACCCCGCGGGTGTAGCGGGGGCGCGGCTGTTTCCAGGACTTGAGGCGCGCCTTCAGTTCCTTCGCCGGAATTTCCAGGGTGAGGGTGCGCGCCTCAGCGTCGATGCGGATCCGGTCGCCGTTTCGGATCACGGCGATGGGGCCGCCCTCGAACGCCTCCGGCGTGATGTGGCCGATGACGAATCCATGGGAACCGCCGCTGAACCGGCCGTCGGTGATCAGGGCGACATCCTTGCCGAGGCCCTTGCCCATGATCGCCCCGGTGGGGGAGAGCATTTCGCGCATGCCGGGGCCGCCGCGTGGACCTTCATACCGGATCACCACGACGTGCCCTTTTCGCACCCGCCCGGCGAGGATCGCCTGAAGGGCCTTTTCTTCGCTCTCGAAACAGATGGCGCTCCCCTCAAAGTGCAGGCCCTCCTTGCCACTGATTTTGGCCACGGCCCCGGTAGGGGCGAGGTTGCCGCGGAGAATGACCAGGTGTCCGTCTTTCTTGATTGGGTTATCCCAGCCGCGGATGACGTCCTGACCGGCGGGATAGGACGGGGCTTTCTTCAAATTCTCGGCCATGGTGCGGCCGGTGACGGTGAGGCAGTCCCCGTGAAAGAGGCCGCGGTCGAGCAACTGCTTCATCAAGGGAACCGTGCCCCCGATATTCACCAGTTCAGCCATCACATACCTGCCGCTGGGCTTGAGGTCGGCGAGGACGGGCGTCCGTTTCGCAATGCGGGTGAAGTCGTCGAGGCTGAGGCGCACATCCGCGGCGTGGGCCATGGCGAGAAGATGGAGGACGGCATTGGTGGAACCGCCCAGCGCCATGACGAGGGTGATGGCGTTGTCGAAGGATTTGCGGGTGAGGATGTCGCTGGGGCGGATGCCGAGGCGGATGAGGTTGAGGACCGCGGCGCCGGCGCTTTCGCAATCGGAACGTTTGTCCTCGCCGATGGCCGACTGGGCGGAGCTGTTGGGGAGGCTCATGCCGAGCGCTTCGACGGCGCTGGCCATGGTGTTGGCGGTGTACATGCCACCGCAGGCGCCGGGGCCGGGAATGGCGACGGCTTCCAACGCGGCCAGTTGGTCGTCATCCATCTTGCCGGCGGCGTGTTGGCCGACGGCCTCGAAGCAGGAGATGACGTCGACGGGTCGGCCTTCGAAGGTTCCGGGAAGGATGGTGCCGCCGTAGACGAAGACCGAGGGGCGATTGAGGCGTGCCATGGCGATGAGGCACCCCGGCATGTTTTTGTCGCAACCACCGATGGCCACCAGGCCGTCGAAGCCCTCACAGCCGACGACCGTTTCGATCGAATCGGCGATGACCTCCCGCGACACCAGCGAGTACTTCATGCCCTCGGTTCCCATCGAGATGCCGTCAGAAATCGTGATGGTGTTAAAGACGACGGCCTTGCCACCGGCTTCGTTGATGCCGACGGCGACGTGGACGGCCAGTTGATCGATATGGATGTTGCAGGGCGTCACCTGGCTCCAGGTGGAGCAGACGCCGATCTGGGACTTGCGGAAGTCGGCACGTTCGAAGCCGACGGCATGAAGCATGGCACGGCTGGCGGCACGCTCGGCGCCATCCACGACGGGCCCGGACCAGGCACGAGCGAGGGACGGGGATGTGGCTTTGCGCCGGCGCTGGGGAGGCGGCGTGGGGGAAGATTTCTGGGGCATGCGGAGTGATCTGGGGCCTTGGGCGCGGAATCGTCCACTGGTTTTTGACCCGGGCGGGTGCCGGAGGGCTGCGCTCCGTCGCAGCCGTACCTTGGCGCCGACGGAGCGGCGCCCTCCATCACCGACTTTTTGTCGTGCACCCGGTGCCGGAAACGGACTCAGGCGATGCCGTGGTCTTGGAGGACGTCGGAGATCATGCCAACGGTGCGGTCGAGGGCGCCCCGGCTGGACTCGGCGACGCCGTGGGCATTGCGGCCGAGGGACTCGCGGCGGGCGGGGTCCCTGAGGAGGGCGTCCAGGGCAGATTCGAGTTCGGCAGCATTGGCGACCTGGATTGCGGCGTCGGCTTCGAGAAAGCGTGGGGCGACGTCCGGGAAGTTCTGCATGTTGGGCCCGAAGACGATGGCCCGACCGGCGGCGGCAGGTTCGATGGGGTTCTGGCCGCCTTGGCCGACGAGACTCTTGCCTATGAAGACGACGTCGGCGTGGGGATAGAACTGGCGGAGTTCGCCGGTGCTGTTGACGACGAGGCAGTCGGAGCTTCCGGGTTTGGGATCGGGGCCGAAGCGGACTTCACTGCGGAGCACGTAACGGACGCCGCGTCGATCAAGCTGGCCGGCGATGGAACGGCTGCGTTCGAAGTGGCGTGGGACGAGGACGAGGTAGAGATCGGGGTGTCTGGCGCGAAGGCGGTTGAAGATCTCGGCGAGGACGGATTCTTCGCCGTCGTGGGTGCTGCCGCCGAGGAGGATGCGGGCGTTGCCGGGCATGCCGGCCTGGCGAAGCAGCTTGGGCACGTCGAGGGGGCGGGTTTCTCCGGCGGGACTGGGTTCGAACTTGAGGCTTCCGACCGGGTGGACAGCCTCGCGACGGCAGCCGAGTTCGACGAGGCGCTTCACGTCGCGTTCGCTTTGGGCGCTGACGGCGTCGAGGCCGCGGAAGAGGTCACGGAAGAGAAATCCAGCACGGCGATAACCCGCGTAAGAACGCTCGGAGATGCGGGCGTTGGCGAGGACGACGGGGACGCGGCGGCGTCGGGCCTGCCAGAGGATGTTGGGCCAAAGTTCGGCTTCGACGAGGATGAGGATCTCCGGTTTGAGGATGGCGAAGGCCCGACGGACCCAGGGCCGTCGGTCGATTGGGCAGTAGATCTTTTCGACGCCTTGGGGGAGCTTCTTGCGAAGTTCAGCCATGCCGGTGGTCGTCGTGGTGGAGACGATGAACTTGTGATGGGGCAGTCGAGGTTCCAGCGCGCGGATGAGGAGGGTGGCGAGGTTGGCCTCACCGACGCTCACGGCGTGGATCCAGACAACCCGGCGATTGGTGAGGGCTTGCTTAATCCGGGAGGAATAGCGGCCGAACCGCTCGCCGACCCCTTCCTGCCATCCGCCCCGACGCCATAACCGAAAGAAATAATACGGGAAGGACAGGAGGAACCCGATGGTGAACAGGACGTTGTAAATCGTGTGCATTCCGGGATGGCAGCCAACCTTTGGAACAAAACGGGAACGGGCGCCAGAGGCATTTAGAGGCACAGAGAAGATTGCGTCATCTTGACCCGTATCATGGGCTTGGTCCCGCGGGGCTTTACGGATCGCATCGAGATGGTGGAGGCTGGCAGAGCCTTTACTGGCGGCATGGGAATTGTCGTCGGTGGGCGCAACCCATGTTCCAGATCGTTGAAGCCCGGTTCCTGGCGACGGATGTGAAGTATTTCCGGATCGAAGCGCCCCGGATAGCACGGAAACGGAAGGCAGGACAGTTCGTGATTCTTCGGGTGCATGACCAGGGGGAGCGAATCCCGCTCACGATCGCGGACGCGGATGCGGTCGCGGGGACGGTGAGTCTCGTGGTGCAGGGCGTGGGCAAGACGACACGGATGCTCAACCGACTGGAGGCTGGGGATTCGATACCGGACATCGTTGGCCCGCTCGGAATGCCTTCGCATGTGGAGGCGGTGGGCACGGTCGTGGTGATCGGGGGGGGGTTGGGGACGGCGATTGCCTACCCGACGGCGAAAGCTTTCAAGGAGGTTGGGAACCGGGTGATTTCGATCATCGGTGGGCGAAGTCGCCCGTTCGTGATCCTCGAGAACGAGGTGCGGGCGATCAGCGACGAATTGCACATCACCACGGACGACGGCTCTCACGGCCGGAAAGGCTTCGTGACGGAGGTTCTGTCGGAGTTGATCTCGGCCGGAACGAAGATCGATCTCGTACTGGCGATCGGGCCGATTCCGATGATGCGCGCAGTGGCGGAGGTGACTCGGGGGCCCAGGATCAAGACGGTGGTGAGTTTGAATCCCATCATGGTGGACGGCACGGGCATGTGCGGAGGGTGCCGGGTGATCGTGGGTGGGAAGCCGAAGTTCGCGTGTGTCGACGGACCGGAGTTTGATGCCCACGAGGTGGACTTCCGGATCTTGACCCAGCGGAACGCGATGTACCGGGATCAGGAGCGAGAGGCTCTGGATCGATTCGAGGCCGCCGGAGACGAGAAGACTTCAGGGGACGGCGCGGCGACGCCCGCCCCCGGCGGATGCGCGGCCGATGGCGGGTGCCGGTTCGTCCAACGCATCCCGGAACTGGCTGGCGTCTGGAAGGGTGGCGCGTGATGCCGTGGCCGGACTGCATGGCGTTGGGGGCGGGGCTCGGTTGGGATCGTCGCCCCGTTGCGAGACCTGTTGAATGAGTCGCCGGTCCCTAGCATTTCCGAGCCGCAGAGAACCCCATGAACAATCCCCTGACGCCGAAGGAACGGATCAAGATCCACCGGCAATCGATGCCGGAGGAACCCGCGACGGAACGTGCGCACCATTTTCTGGAGGTGAATCGCGGCCTGGACGGCGCCCTCGCGCACCAGGAGGCGTTGCGATGCCTGTCGTGCAAGAGCCAGCACTGTTTCACGGCGTGCCCGGTAGGCGTGAAGGTCCGCGACTTCATCGACCTGGTCGTGGCGGGGGATTACCTCGCGGCGGCGGCGAAGATTCGCGAGGACAACGTCCTGCCCGCGGTCACAGGGCGGGTTTGTCCGCAGGAGAAGCAATGCGAAGGCGCCTGCGTATTGGGGAACCGCGGGGAGCCCGTGGCGATCGGGTACCTGGAGCGGTTCGTCGCGGACTACGAGCGGCAGGTAGGCAAGGTCGGGTTGCCGGCGCGGGCGCCATTGACGGGCAAGCGAGTGGCGATCATCGGGAGCGGTCCGGCGGGATTGAGTTGTGCGGGGGATCTGTCGATACGCGGCCACGACGTCACGGTGTTCGAGGCCCTGCATGAGATCGGGGGCGTGCTGGTGTACGGCATTCCGGAGTTTCGGTTGCCGAAGGCGATTGTGCGCGAAGAGGTCGAGAATCTGCGCCGCATGGGGGTGGCGTTTCAGACGAACGTGGTCGTGGGCCGCACGGTGACGGTGGACGAGTTGCTGGGGGAGGAGGGCTTTGACGCGGTCTTTGTGGCAACGGGGGCCGGTCTGCCCATGTTCCTGAACATTCCGGGGGAGCATTTTTGCGGTGTGTATTCGGCCAATGAATTCCTGACCCGTGTGAATTTGATGAAGGCCAATCAGTTCCCGAACTACGACAACCCGATCTACGACTGCCGGGACAAGGACGTGGCGGTGTTCGGCGGAGGGAACACGGCGATGGACGCGGTCCGGACGGCCCTCCGGCTTGGAGCGCGGAATGCATCGATCCTGTATCGGCGTTCGGAATCCGAGATGCCGGCGCGCGTGGAAGAGGTTCACCACGCGCGGGACGAGGGCGTGCAATTCCAGATGCTGACGAGTCCGTTGGAATTCAAGGGGGACGAGAAGGGTTGGCTGACGGGCGTGGAGCTTCAGCGGATGGAACTGGGCGAGCCCGACAAGTCGGGTCGGCGCAGTCCGGTGCCTGTGGCGGGGTCGGAATACTGGATGCCGATCCAGGTGGCGATCATCGCGATCGGCAACCGGGGCAATCCATTGGTACAGTCGACGACCCCGGACCTGGCGACAACGCGGCACGGGTACATCGTGGCGGACGCGGAGCGATTGAAGACGAGCAAGGTGGGGGTGTTTGCCGGAGGGGACATCGTGTCGGGCGGGGCCACGGTGATCCTGGCGATGGGGGCGGGGCGCAAGGCGGCGGCAGCGATCGATGAGTATTTGAGGGCGGGTGAGTGGTAGGGATGCTATTCACCCGGGTTAGCAAACCACCGACGCAGGGTATCCCGCACGCGGTGAAACGCCGTATCGGTGCAGTGAACCAAACTGATTCTTTCCGCCAGTAGTTGGTAGATCGATGAAGATCCTGGCGTACCACAGCGCCGGAGTACCGCTTCCAGAGCTTCCTTGGGAAGGAGGGGCTTCTCGTTTGCATGAAACTCGAAGCCTTGACGACGCAACCAAGGTCGGATTCCGCCGCCTTCCGGCCACTGGAGTATCTGCTCCAATGCATTGCTGGCGCCCCACATCCAAACATCCAGCTCCGGCTCAATCACGATCGCCTTCGCGTTCGCGCCCCATCGTGAGTGGAGGCGCGAGTCGAGTATCTCCTCCAGTTCGCCGGCATTCGGTTTAGGGTATCCGCTGCCTTCAAAATCGAGCATCAGGAATGCGTGATGATAGTGCTTTCGCTGCAGCGCCAGAATCTCGGGTCCGGTCGTTCTTGCGCCGGGATCGCGTCCCGAATGAACGGCGACCTCGAAGTTGATTCGACGGATTCCCAGTGCGTTGGGACGTTGAAGTGCGCCAAGAAGTGCGGATTTCGCGTTCTTATCAGCGACGAGACAGTAGCGATCCTTCATCTTCCGGGTTAGCTCAGGATGCCGGTTGCGAAAAGCACCCCCAGATCGGGCTCTCCCTTTCGCCATTCCAGGAGTGCTGGATGCTGGTCCCCGGAGACGATGTCTGTTGCCCCCTGTTCGTCCTTGGCGAAACAGAGCACTTCGCGAGGTTCAATCATGTTGAGAGCGATTGGACTGTGGGTCGCCATAAGGACCTGCCCCTTGTAAATCGAGGCTAGCGACTGCAAGACTGTCTCGATGGCGCCGGGATGAATGCCGTTCTCGGGTTCCTCGATGAGGAAGGTGCCTTCGATATCGGGGAGGTAGGCCGGGATCGTCAGGTTGAGCAGGCGCAGCATTCCGTCGGATGCCAGCCAGGACGGCACCCGTGCCCCGTTTTCATACACGAAGACCAGATAGCGGTGCTTGTCCTCCGGGCGCTCGACCGATTCGATGTCGGAGATATCCGACAACGCCGTGCGGACGTGATCCAACCACGCTCCGAACCGTTTGGAATCCCTCCTGAGTTCGGCCACCACCCACGGCAGATTGGAGCCGTCTGGCTGAAACCTTCGGCCCAATCCTGGCGGGCTGGGTTGGCGCATCAATTGGCTATTCAGAATGAACGGCTGAACCCCCTTCTCCAGGAGTTCGCGGAACCAGGTGCTCACCGGAAAACTGTTCTCGTCGGCGGGAATATTCGCCAAGGCTGCCCGTCCACGTCCCAACTTGAATGACGGCGTGTAGGAGTCCTGGCCTTCTGGATAGTAGTTGTCATTGCCTCCACGCTTCTTGCTGACGAGGCATTTCCTTCCCTTCCCGGACCTGGACTTCAGGTCGAGATCGGTCGACTGGAGCGTCGGGAAGAACTCGTGTTGCGCAGGTCGCTCTTCCTTCGGAGCATGCGTCAACCAGAGACTCTCATGGTCAAGTCCGACCTCATTGAAATCCGGTTCCCATGCAACCCTGACTTCGTAGCGGACACGGTCGAACTTCTGCAGATCCTGCGTCATCTTCCGGACAAGCGCCTCCGGTATCTCGGCTTCGACCGCGAGTTCAAATCCGTCTCCCTTGCCCAGCCAGATCAGGTTCTCAAAATTGCTGCTCCGGGCACGGACGGCCTCCAGGACGGCGCCCCGCGCACGCATGAGATCGGCCAGGAATCCGACCACATCAAGGAATGTCGTCTTGCCACTTGCGTTGGGTCCGACCAGGGCCCGAAACCGTCCAAATTCTTGATCGACGGACTTGAGGCATCGGAACGCACGTGTCTGGATCCGCGTAAACACAAGGCGGAGCATGGCGTCACCAGGCGATGCAGACAATTCTCCGCTACGATCGGCAAACCTCCCCCCGTCAGGGATTCATTCTCGCCTCGCACTCCTGGATCCGGCGGGCGAGGAAGGAGCGTTCGGAGGGCAGCACGGCGAGCGATTCCGCTTTTTTGAAATGGGCGAGGCCTTCGGAGAACCGTCCCCGATCCGCCTCGAGCGTGCCCCGCACGGCCTGGTGAGGTGGTACGAATCGAGGCGTTGGCCCACACCTGCCTCGTCGAGGGCGTCGAGACCCGCGGAGGGGCCGTGGACACGTGCCACGGCGACGGCGCGATTGAGGGCGATGACGGGTGAATCGTTCCGGGCAATCAGGCGGTCGTAAAGGGACAGGATGCGCTTCCAGTCCGTGCTGGCATCGTCGAGGGCGGTGCTGTGGCAGGCGGCGATGGCGGCCTCGAGGTGGAGGCTCGTGACGATTTCCCCTGAACCGGACTGGGCGAGGTGGTGCATTCCGCGCTGGATCATCGCCTGGTTCCAGAGGCGCCGATCCTGTTCCTGGAGTCGGAGGAGCTGGCCGGCGTCGTCGGTGCGGCCCGGGAGGCGGGCGGCATTGAGGAGCATGAGGGCGATCAGGGCGTGGGTCGCCGGCGTGCGGGTGACGGGATGGGCGGTGAGAAGGAGGGCGAGACGGACGGCCTCATGGCAATGTTCCTCGCGTACGAGGCGATCGCCGCTGGAGGCTTTGTAGCCTTCGTTGAAGAGCAGGTAGAGCGTCCCCAGCACGCCGTCGAGACGGCTGCCGAATTCATCCGGACCCGGCACGGCGAAGGGAAGCTCGAGTTCGCGGATGCGCTGGCGGGCGCGGACGAGGCGTTTGCTGATGGCGGCTTCGGAGGTAAGGAAGGCCGCGGCGATCTCGGCGATGCTGAACCCGCACAAGGTGCGAAGGGCGAGAGCCGTCTGCGCCTCCGCGGAGAGTTGAGGATGGGAGCAGATGAACAGCATGCGGAGGGTGTCGTCCTGGAACGTCCCGTCGTCGGCGGCGGGGGATTCTGGCGAGGAGAGCCACCGTTCGCGGGCCGACGCGATGCCCGACTCCTTTTTCTGCCAGCGCTGTTCGCGTCGAAGGGAGTCGAGCGCGAGGTTCCGGGCCGTCTGGGTGAGCCAGGCGGCGGGATTGTCGGGCACGCCGCGGTACGGCCAGGTTTGGAAGGCGCGGACGAGGGCCTCCTGGACGACGTCCTCGGCGAGTTGGAGGCGATGCAGGCCGAGTTGCCCCGTGAGCATCGCGACGAGTCGGCCGCTTTCGTGACGAAACAGGTTCTCGGCGATCTGTCTCGTGGGCCCGCCCCCGTCAGGTGAGGGCGGGCTCATGCTGCATGGCCTTCACATCGGCCATGGGACGGCAGAGATCGGCGATGGGGCGGACCTCGATCTGTGCTCCGTAGGCCAGGATGGGGCAGGCCTGGGCGAGTCGGACAGCCTCCTCCAGCGATGGGACCGCGAGGCGGAAATACCCGGCGATGGCCTCCTTGGATTCGGCGAAGACACCGTCGGTGACCGAGGCGCCCCGGGCGCCGGTGACGAGTTTGCCTTCCTCCATCAAGGGTTGGGCGCCGCCGTGGACGCCTTTCTGGGTGAGGTCGTCCAC
>JBBQIU010000008.1:0-13998 GCA_038325245.1 Verrucomicrobiota bacterium | reverse complement strand
GGCTTCCCCACGATAAAGAGTTCGCGGTGTTTGTCGTACGCCTCGTTCATGCACAGCAATTGCGCGGATCCATGGAGGTCTTCGAGGGTCAGGATGGCGTATGGTTTGCCGGACTTTTTCGAGAAACCTTGCTGGATGGCCGAAAGGATACCTCCAAGTCGGGTGACCGAACGGGCTGGGACGTCGGCGAGCCGGGATGTGTCGGTGAGAGAATACGTCTCGAGGATGGATCGAAAGGGATCCAGCGGATGGCCGGTCACGTAGAAACCTAGAAGATCCTTCTCGGCGGCGAGGCGTTCGACGAGTGGCCAGTCAGGGACATCGGGAGGGGGTTCGGGGTTGGCCTTCGTGTCCGCCTCCAGCATGTCGAACAGCGAGGATTGACCGCGAACGCGATCCTGGGCGACCTCCTGGCCGCGGCTGAGGCACTTGTCGATCTGACTGAAGAGCCAGGCGCGCGCGCCGCCAAGCGTGTCACAGGCGCCACAACGGATGAAGGCCTCCAGGACCTTCCGGTTGACGGTGCGGATATCGACGCGTTCACAGAGGTCGGGAAGGGACACGAACGGCCCGCCCGAACGCCGGGCGTCGAGGATGGACTGCACAGCGACCTCGCCGACGCCTTTGATGGCGGCGAGACCGAACCGAATGGCTCCGGATCGGGATTCGTCTTTCCCAGGCATGGCGACATCCGAACCGCTCAAGGGTTTCTCCGGAGCAAAGAAGACGTCCGATCGGTTGACGTCGGGAGGGAGGATGGGGATGTCCAGGGTTCGGGCTTCCGCGATGTACTCCGCGAGCTTGTCGGTGTCCGACATGTCGTTGGTCATCATGGCGCAGAAGAACTCGACCTGAAAATTGGCTTTCAGGTAGGCGGTCTGGTAGGCAACGAGAGCGTAGGCGGCGGCGTGTGATTTGTTGAACCCGGACCCGGCAAATGTCTCGAGGATGTCGAAGATCGGGTTCGCTTGGGCCGCCGGGATGCCATTCACCCGGGCGGCGCCTTCGACAAAACTGGCGCGCTGCTTGGCCATGTACTCGGGAATCTTCTTCCCCATGGCGCGGCGGAGCAAATCGGCGGCGCCGAGGGTGTAGCCGGCGAGAATCTGTGCGGCCTGCATGACCTGTTCCTGGTAGATCAGAACGCCGTAGGTCTCGCGGCTGATGCCTTCCAGGAGTGGATGGACGTACTCGACCTGGGCGCGACCATGCCGGCGTTCGATGAAGTCGGGGATCAGGTCCATCGGTCCCGGCCGATACAGGGACACGAGCGCGGTGATGTGTTCAACGGAGGCGATCTGGAACTTCCGGCACAACTCCCGCATTCCGCTGGATTCCAACTGGAACACGCCGAGGGTCTGGGCCTGATTGAGCAGTTTGTAGGTGCGTGCATCATCCAGCGGGATGCGCTCGAGATCGAGGTCGATGCTGCGCGTCTTACGCACCATTTCGCATGTGTTGCGCAAGACCGTCAGCGTCTTGAGCCCGAGGAAATCCATCTTCAGCAGGCCCAGATCGCCGACGGGGCCCATGGCGTATTGGGTGACGATGGCGCCGTCGTCGTCCTGCTTCAGCGGGAGGAGATTGACGAGGGGTTGGTCTCCGATGACGACGCCCGCTGCATGGACGGAGGCATTTCGGGTCAGGTCCTCGAGGACCAGTGCGTATTCGACCAGTTCCCGCGTTTGGGGTTCGTTCTCATACGCGCTCTTGAGGTCGGGAGACTTGGCGAGGGCGTCCTCGAGGGTGACGCCCAGGCCGGGGGGAATCATCTTGGCGAGCCGGTCGCAGTCGACGTAGGCAAGACCCATGGACCGGCCGACGTCGCGGATGACGGACTTTGCGCCCATCGTGCCGAACGTCACGATCTGGGCCACGCAATCGGCGCCGTACTTCTCCCGCACGTATTGGATGACATCGGCGCGGCGGTCGTCGGCGAAATCAATGTCGATGTCGGGCGGGTTGACACGTTCGGGATTGAGAAAGCGCTCGAACAGGAGGCCGTATCGGATCGGGTCGACATTGGCGATCTCGAGCAGGTAGGTGACGAGGGAGCCGGCTGCGGAGCCGCGCGCCACACAACTGATGCCGATGCTGCGGCCATGCCGGACAAAGTCGGCGACGATCAGGAAGTAGCTGACGAAGCCGGTCTTTTCGATCACGCCGATTTCCAGTCGAAGCCGGTCCAGGATGACTTGGACGGCCGCGTCCACGACACCGGAGTCGGTTGGGGTCGTGGGAGACAAGGGATCGGGGGTGGGGCCGGGTGGAATGGGAAGACGGGAGGGATCCTCGATGTGTTCGACGGTGAATTCATCGCCTTCAACGCGTGTGTGGAGGCCGTAACGCTGGCGGAGTCCCTCGGCAAGAAGGACGCGCAGGTAACCCTCGCGAGTGAATGATTCGGGCGGGGTGAAGACCGGATAGTGGAGGCGGCCGAACTCGATCTGGAGGTTGCACTGTTCGGCAACGAGGCGGGTATTGGTGACCGCCTCGGGGACCTCGGAGAACAGGGCCTTCATCTCCTCGGCGGATCGGAGGAAGAACTGTTCGGGCTGGTAGCGCATCCGCTTCGGGTCTTCGCGATGCGTCTGGGTCCCGATGCAGATGAGGAGATCGTGGGCCTGCCAATGTTCGCGTCGGACATAGTGGACGTCGTTGGTCGCCACCAGACGGAGGCCGAATTCCCTGGCCCACGGGATGAGGTGGCGGTTGACGGTCTGTTGCTCCGGAATGCCGTGATTCTGGAGTTCGAGGTAGAAGTTGTCGGGCCCGAGCGTTTGCTTGAACCAGTCGACACGGTTCCGGGCGAGCTCGAGTTGGTCGGCGACGATGAGGGAGGGAATCTCGCTGGCGAGGCAGCCGGAGAGGCCAATCAGGCCTTCGGAATGCGCGACAAGCAGTTCTTTGTCGATGCGAGGCTTGTAGTAATAACCCTCCAGGTGGGCCGCGGTGACGAGACGGATGAGGTTTCGGTAACCGGCGAGGTCCTTCGCCAGCAGGAGAAGGTGGTGATAAACGTCACGGCCACCGCTTGAGCTCTTCTTCTTGAGGCGGCTTTCGGGGGCGACGTAAACCTCGCAGCCGATGATCGGCTTGATGCCTGCCTTGTTGGCCGCCTGATAGAAGTCGATGGCGCCGTGGAGAACGCCGTGGTCGGTGATGGCGAGGGCGGGGAACTTGAGTTCGGTCGCGCGCTCGATCAGCCGGTCGAGTCGGCAGGCGCCGTCGAGAAGCGAGTATTCCGTGTGGAGGTGAAGGTGAACGAAGTCCGCGTGGGACATGCCGCCATACTCCGGGTCGGCGGGAAGAGGAGCAAGACGGGCGGCGGCGGGTTGTTCACAGCGGGCGCATTCCCCAGGGGTGGGGATCCGTGAATCTCCCTCCCAATCCTAATCCTAATCCTAATCCTAATCTTAGTCTTAATCCTATCCGGCCCGTTCGGGTTTTGGCGGGTGCCAATCGAGGACCTTGAGCTGGATGCTGCGGCGGCCGTTGAATTCGTGGACGTGCGGCACGCAGGCGAGGTCGAACCGGCCGGTGGGTACGGGGCGATTGCCTGCGGCATACCAGATCGCCTCCCGCGTAACGCGTCCGTCCGTCACCCAGAACTTGGCGTGCTGTCGTTCACGACCGACGCGTTGGGGGGGGCGATCGTGCGTGAGGTTGGGAACGACGAGTTGAACGGGGGGATTGCCCTGGCCGGTCGGTCGAAGGCGGTCGAGTTCGACGATCTGCTCCTCCGTCAGCTCGGCTAAAGCAGCGTGGGTGTCGAGACGGAGGGGAGGATGGAGCTGTTCGGGGCGCAGCGTGATGCGGGCGAGTTCATTGAGCCGCAGGCGCAGGGCGTCCAGATTGCCCGGGGTCATGCTCAATCCGGCCGCCATGGCGTGGCCACCGTGGCGCAGGAGCAGGCCGTCGCAATTCCGCAGGGCCTCGGCGAGGTCAAAGCCCTCAATGCTGCGGCCGGAGCCCCGGCAGGCGTCCCCGTCCCCACCGAGGATGATGGTCGGACGGTAGAAGCGTTGGAGGACCCGCGAGGCGACGATTCCGACAACGCCGATGTGCCAGGGCATCTGCCCTTCGACGATGACGTAGTCGGTCTGAGGATTGAACCGGGCGTCGAGGGTTCCGATAACCTCGTCCGCGATGGCCTTTTCAATCTGTTGGCGCTGACGGTTCCGGGCATCCAGGCTGCGTGCGATGCCAGCGGCCCGGTCGTAGTCGTCCGCTAGGAGAAGCTCCAGGGCCTCGCAGGCGTCTTCCAGTCGGCCGGCGGCATTGAGTCGTGGCGCCAGGAGGAACCCGACCTCGTAACCCCCGATCGTCGAAGTGATCTGGGCGATTTCACAGAGCGCCTGAAGGCCCGGGCGTTGCGTTTGATTCAGACGGTCGAGACCGGCGCGAACGAGGACGCGATTCTCACGTCGGAGGGGAACGAGATCCGCGATGGTTCCGAGGGCAACGAGATCGAGGAGCAACTTGATGTCGAACTCGATGGCGGCCGGGATGCCGAGGTCACGGCCCCGTTTGAGAAGGGCGTGGGCAAGCTTGAAGGCCAGCCCGGCGGAGCAGAGTTCGATCCCGGTGGCCCCGTCGCCGGCGACGCGGGGATTCACCAGTGCGGTGGCTTCAGGGGGAGGAGTGGCGATCTGGTGATGATCGAGAACGATGACGTCGACGCCGCGGGCCCGAAGGCGGGCGATGGGTTCTACGGCGGTTGAGCCGCAGTCGACGGCGAGGATCAGGGAGACGGGGTGTTGAAGGAGGCAGTTTTCAACGCCTTCGGGGCTGAGTCCGTACCCCTCGTCCATCCGGTGGGGAAGGAAATGGGACACCTGCCAGCCGAGGCGTTCGAGGAACTCAATCAGGAGGGCTGTGGACGTGACGCCGTCGACATCGTAGTCGCCATAGATGACGAGCGGTTCCTTTTGGGATCGGGCCTTGAAAAGTCGGTCGACGGCGGTCCCCATGTTGGGGAGGAGGAAGGGGTCGGCGAGGTCCTTGAGGCGCGGATTGAGGAAGGCGGCGGCGGTGTCTGGGGTGGCGAAATCTCGGTTGAGGAGGCACTGCGCGAGGAGTGGCGAGACGCCGATCTCGTGGGACAGAGTGAGGGCCTCACTGGGTCGGGGTGGGGCGAGCATCCAGCGGTACTTCATGGGTTTCGGGTCAGGCGTCGGGCGCCTTGAGGCCCCGGTCCTTCGAGCCCGCGATGAGCGATCCGACCACGCTGACCATGAGGATCGACCCGACTGTTCCCAAAGCCCAGCCGATATCCATCTTCAACTCCCAGATTCCGAGAAGCATCTTGACGCCGATGAAGACCAGGACAAGGGACAGACCGATCTTGAGGTATCGGAAGTACTGTATGGCGCCGGCGAGTGCGAAGTAGAGGGAGCGGAGGCCAAGGATGGCGAAGACGTTCGAGGTGAAGACGATGAACTCATCCTGTGTGATCGCGAAGATGGCGGGGATCGAGTCGAGCGCGAAGACGAGATCCGTGGTCTCGACCATGATCAGGACCATGGCCATCGGGGTCAGCATGCGGCGGCCATCGATCGTGGTGAGGAACTTCTGGCCATCATAGTCGTTGCTGACCGGGAAGAAACGGCGGGCGAGTCGGAGGACGAGATTACGTTCCGGTTCGACCTTGTTTTCGCCTCCGAAGAGCATTTTCACGCCGGTGATGACGAGAAACGCTCCCAGGACGTACAAGATCCAGTGGAACTCTTTGATGAGCGCAGCGCCGGCCGCGATCATGACGCCGCGCATGACAATGGCCCCCATGATGCCCCAGAACAGGACCCGATGCTGGAAGCGGAGGGGAACTCCGAAGTAGGAGAAGATCAGGGCGATGACGAACACGTTGTCCATCGACAACGAGAGTTCGATCAGATAGCCGGTGATGAATTGGAGACCGTCCTCGCGCGACTTGGTGCGGTACATCCAGAGACCAAAGCTCAGGGCGAGGGCGACCCAGAAACCCGTCCAGGCGAAGGCTTCCCGCAGGCGCACCTCGCGCGCTTTTCGATGGAAGACGCCAAGATCAAGCGCCAGCAGGATGATCACCGTGACAATGAAGGCCGTCCAGTGCCACGCGGTGATCTCGCCGTGCATAGGGTGCAAAGGAGAGGGGCTCCTAGGCGCGTGCGGGCGTGGGTGACTGGATCTGCGGGGCTCCCACGGCCTGGACCGGGCCGATCACCGGCCTTTGACCCTTATGCCACCAGAGCACGACGGCGCTCGCGATGTACATGGTGGAGTAGGTGCCCGTGATGATGCCGACGAGGAATGTGAACGCGAAGTCGTTGATGACGCTGCCGCCGAAAAGATAGAGCGAAAGCGTCGCGAGGAATACTGTGCCCGCCGTGATGATGGTCCGGCTCAACGTCTGGTTGAGCGCCAGGTTCATCAGGTCGCGGAAGCTGCCCTTGATCCCCAGCCTCAGATCCTCCCGGATACGATCGAAGATGACGATCGTGTCGTTGATCGAGAAACCAACGATGGTGAGTATCGCGGCGACCATGGGTGCGCTGAGTTGCCGGTCGGTCAGGAAGAACCACCCCACCGTCATGAGCACGTCATGGATGATGGCGATGACGGCTCCGATGGAGAACGAGAACTCATACCGGAACGCCACGTACACGAGGATGCCGAAGAGGGCCAGGAGCAGGGATTTCAGTGCGGAAAGCTGAATCTCGGCCCCCACCGCGGGACCTTTGCGATCGATTTGTTTGACGGAAAGACCGGCATCGGGAAAGGCCGCCGGAAGCGATTGCTGAACCTTGGCGCCGAGTTCCCCGCGCTCGCTGAAGGGAACGGTGACCTGGACCGTGGGGAGACCGCCGGCGGGGCTGGACTTGGGCACGATCTGGGCGTCGGTGATGCCCTCCTTCGCGAGCGCGTCCCGGATCTGCGCGACGGGAACCTTTTGGGTATAGCTGAAGGTGATTGAATCACCGCCGGCGAAATCGACCCCCAGAACGTCCTTGCCCCTGTAAATGCCGTAGCCCATTCCCACCAGGATCAGGAGCCATGAAAGAACGAAGGCCGGCTTGGCGATCTTCATGAAGTCGATCTTCGTATCCTTGACGATGGAAAGCATCTTGAGCTGGGTCAGGATGCCTCGGCCGATGAGGAAGTCGAAGATCAGCCGGGTGACCACCAAGGCGGTGAACATGCTGACGCAGAGGCCGATGGTCAGGGTGACACCAAAGCCCTTCACCGGTCCGGTACCAAGCCAGATCATGATCACGGCGGAGATCAGGGTCGTCAGGTTCGAGTCGAAGATGGTCCAGAAGGCTTTGGCGTAACCGGCGTTCACGGCGCCCTTCAGGGATTTGCCGGCCGTGAGTTCCTCCCGGATGCGCTCGAAGATCAGCACGTTGGCGTCAACGGCCATGCCTGCTGTCAGCACGATGCCCGCGATGCCGGGCAGCGTGAGCGTGGAATCCACCGCGCACATCACGCCCAGGAGGATGAAGATGTTGAGGAGTAGGGCCACGTTGGCGACCACCCCGCCGACCAGGTAGTAAGCCAGCATGAAGAGCACGACCAGCGCCGTGCCGATCATCGTGGCGCGAATGCCTGTCGCGATCGAATCGGCACCGAGGGTGGCCGCGACGGAATTCTCCTCGATGATTCTCACCGGTGCTTCCAGCGGGTTCATCAGGACATTGGCGAGTTCAAACGCCTCTTTGATGTCGAAATTTCCGGTGATGACACCGCGGCCTCCGGGGATTTCACCCAGGATTCGGGGGGCTGAGTAGAGAACGCCGTCCAGGACGATGGCCATGCGGTAGTACTGCGTTCCGCCGGGGCCGCCTTCCCGCGGGCTCCAGCGCCGGGTGATGTCCCCAAAGATGCGAGCCCCTTCGCTGTTGAACTCGAACTCGATCTTTGGCTCGCCGGTCATAGGGTCCGGAATGGCATCGGCGCGGGTGATGTAGCTGCCGGTGAGATTGTCCTCGGCCTTGATCTTGACGAGAAGCGGGCGGGAAAACGTGCTCCCATCCCTGTTGCGCTCCACTTCCGTGAGGATTTCGTACCCCGCCGGAATGAGGCCCTCTTCCATCAGACGGTCGTTCTCCGGGTGAACCATGCGGAACTGGAGGAAGGCGGCCCTCTCCAGTTGCTGTTTGACCTCCACCTTCTCGGAGTCGGTGAGGCCCGGCATCTGAATTTCGATTCGATCGTCGCCGGATTTCTGGATGGTGGGTTCTGCAACCCCGTATTTGTCGACACGGCGGCGGAGGATCTCGACCGCCTGGTCCATGGCCCGTTGAAGCGCGTCGGTGTCCTTGAACTCGTTGGTTTCCATCCTCACGAGGAAGGACATGCCGCCCTGAAGATCGAGGCCGAGCTTGATCTGGCCAAGCGAGGCGCGCTGGACGTGATTGAGGATGGTCCGATTGGTCTCCTTGCCGGCGGGAATCTCGATCCGGGGGAAGAATCGCTCGAGACTGTTGGTTCCCGCGGCGTCCAGGGCGCTATTGAAGGCATTGACGCCCTTCGCCTCCGATTCACGCGCCTTGGCTAGAATTTCCCGGAACAGAGGATCCTGGGTGTTCTCGGCGTCCCTCTCGATCTGGGCCAGGAGAGGGCGGCCCGTTGGGGGATAAAGCTCGTAGGCGGACCACAGGACGACGACGACGACTGCGATCAGCCAGGGAAACGGATTCTTCATGCGGCGGGAAGGGGGTCGGGATCTGGGTCAGGATTCGAATCAGGGCTTGCGCTCGGTCACATCCTGAATCGCGCTCTTCAGCAACTCGAGCTTGGTATCCTCGGAGCGGATGGTGACGTGATTGTCTCGGAGACCGACAACCACCCCGATGATGCCGGAACTTGTGATGATTTTATCACCGGGTTTCAGCTCCTTCAGCAGAGCGGCATGGCGTTTCGCCTTCTTCTGCTGGGGCATGATCACCATGAGGTACATCACGACCAACAGGAGGACGAAGGGCACCAATTGAGCCCAGGCTGGCACCGTGCTTTGGGTGCCAGGCGCTGCCGGTGGGGCGAAGCCCAGGATTACGGACGATACGAGGACTTGCGTCATGATCACCAAGAATAGAGCGGCGAAACTGCGGGATGGCGGAACCCGTGGCAAGCCCAACGTGAATGACAAACGGGTCTTCCTGTGTTGACCAGCCAGCCTTCTCCGCAAAAACCCTCTGGGCGACGGTCCTTTTCGCCCGGGCCGGCGTTGGCTCGGCCGTCACAGCCCGCTGCGGGGATGCTCCGGCCTCGCCGCCCTGGCCCGGGCCAAAATTCCTCGTCGCAGCGCCCCTTCCAATTTTCAGACAGGCTCTTAAGTATGGGCGAGTTGGATTCCCACGAAGGGCAGGGGAACGATGATCGCCCGTGCCGCCGCGTCCGCGGAACCCACCGTCAGACACACTCCGGCGCCATTGCATTCCTTCCGGACATAACCTAACGCGATGGTTTCGCCCCGGATCGGAGACCGCGCCGCACTGGTCAGAAACCCCACGTCCTTGCCGTCCTTGAAGAGCCTGGTCTTCGGAGGGGGCGGATCGCCGGGAGACCCTGTGAGGACTAGGCCGCGGAGCGCCTTGGACACCTGGCCGTATGTCCGGATGCGCGCCAGGACCTCCTGCCCGCTGTAGCAGCCCTTTGTGTAGCTGATGGCCCTTTCGTCCAGACCGGCTTCCGGGGGAAGAATCGTTTCGTCCATGTCGAGGCCGTATCGGGGAATTCCTGCCTCCAGGCGTGCCCATTCCAGCGCCGTCCAGCCCGCAGCACCTCCGCCCTGATCCCGCGCCGCCGCCAGTACCTTGTCAGCCGCCGCCCCGAGCGCGGCCAGCGGGACATACAGATCGTATCCCTTCGATCCAACCCTCGGCAGGTTCATCAGATACACGGTGCCCAGGGCCGCGTCCGAGACGCTCACCGAGCCATAACACTCTGACGGGAGGGACGGAAAAAGGGCGAGGGCCTCCACGGCCCGCAGAGCTCGGGGACCCTGGAGGCTGAAGTGCCCGTAATGAGGCCCGGCATCCACGATTTGCACGTCATCGGCTACGATGAACTTCTCGAGGCGCTGAGCGACGGAAACCCCGTATCCGGGCTCGAGATCCAGCAGAAGTTCCTCCTTCAAGGCGTGGACATGGACATCCGCGACCATTTTCGCCTTCGCATTCACCACGGCGGCGTAGCAACCGGTTCCGGGCTTCAATTCCTTGATGTTGTTGGTCACCTGACCATTAAGGAGCTTCTGCCGATCGGCTCCGAGCAGGACGAGGCGGCTGCGATAGGACAAGTCCAGGAAGGCGCACGAACCGGTCAGCGCCCGATGCTCCAAGGAGGCGTCCCCAAAGTTTTGCACCACTTCGGAGCCGTTGATATCCAGGAACGAGGCACCCAGGGACTGATGGAATTCCCGCAGTGGCAGCGGCGTCATGGCGGCAGACTGTCACAAGGACACCGTCGGGCAACCGGTAACCTTCAGGTATCTGATTGCCAACGTAGTGGGACGCACTAGTTTTGCCGCTCCCGATACGTGGACATTGGCTATCCCCAGACCCGGATGTTCCACCTTCGTCCCTACATCAACCCAAGACAACGTCATGACCACCAAACCCTCTGCCCATCGATGGCGGTTTTTCCGCGCCGGCGGATTAGACCAGGTTCGATTCGAATCCGCGGAGGATTTTCGCAATCTCGGCTCCCTTGATCAGAAGCTTTGGGTCGCCCTGGCGTGCCCGGTAAAGGGCATCGAATTCGACGAACGCACCCTCGCCCTGATTGACCGAGACAAGGACGGTCGCGTGCGCGCTCCCGATGTCATCGCAGCCGTTGAATGGGCCGGGGAACAACTGAAGGACCTCGGGGCTCTCAAGAACGGCAGCGATTCCCTCCCGCTGGACCAAATTAACGACCAAACGCCCTCCGGAAAGGCAATCCTCGCCTCCGCCAGGCAGATCCTGAGGAACCTGGGCAAGGTCGACGCCCATTCCATCTGCCTGGCCGACGTCAGTGACACGGCAAAGATTTTCCTCCAGACCCTGTTCAACGGGGATGGAATCATCCCGGTGGATGCAGCGACGGATCCTGCCCTTCAACAGGTTATCCAGGATATCCTCGGCACGATGGGGTCCGAGACCGATCGCAGCGGCAAGCCCGGTATTTCGCAGCCAAAGATTGACGCGTTCTTCGCCCAGCTAAAGTCCCTCGACGAATGGGCCACGCACGGCGAAGCCAACGCCGCGTCCATCTCGCCGCTCGGAGACGCCACCGCCGACGCCGTCAATGCGCTGAAGGCGATCCGCGCCAAGGTGGACGATTACTTTGGCCGCTGCCGCCTCGCCGCCTACGACCCGCGTGCGTTGGGCGCCCTCAATCGCAAGGAGGAGGAGTACCTAGCGATCTCGGCGAAAGACATGAACATCACCGCCCAGGAAGTGGCGGGATTCCCACTGGCCCGCGTCGAGGCTGGGCGGCCCCTGCGGCTCAAGGAGGGCTTGAACCCCGCGTGGCAGGCCAGCGTCGCCGGATTGAACACCGCCGCGATCGGCCCCGTCCTGGGTAAGGACAAGGACGTCCTGACCGAGGCTGAATGGATCGACCTTAAGGGGCGCTTTGCACCGTTCGAGGCATGGACCTCCGCCAAGCCTTCCGTCACCGTCGAAACACTCGGCGTCCCCCGCGTTCGCGCCATTCTGGCCACGCCAGCGCAGGCGGAACTCACCCGCCTGATCGGACAAGACAAGGCGCTCGAAGCCGAGTCGAACGCCATCGAAAGCGTCGAACGTCTCATCCGTTACCACCGCGATCTGAACCGGCTCCTGAACAATTTCGTCAGTTTCTCGGATTTCTACGACCCCGCGTTCATCGCGTCGTTCCAGGCGGGAACCCTCTTCCTCGATAGTCGCGCGTGTGAACTCTGTGTCCGTGTCGACGACGCGGGTAAACACGCCGCCCTTGCCGGTCTCGCCAAGACCTACCTCGCCTACTGTGATTGCACCCGCCCCTCCGGCGAGAGAATGACGATTGCGGCTGCCTTCACCAACGGCGACGGCGACAACCTGATGATCGGCCGGAATGGGCTATTCTATGACCGCAAAGGGCGCGACTGGGACGCCACCATCACCAAGGTGATCGAGAACCCCATCAGCGTCCGGCAGGCGTTCTGGGCGCCCTACAAGAAACTGGTTCGCGCCATCGAGGAACAGGTCGCTAAACGCGCCGCCGCCGCCGACGCGGCCACCGATGCCAAACTTGCCAGCGCCGCATCCGCCACGGCAAACGTGGACAAGGCCAAGACCGCCGAAGCCAAAAAGATCGACGTGGGGACGGTCGCTGCGCTGGGCGTCGCCTTCGGCGCGATCGGCACCGCGGTTGCCACGGTCACGGCGAAGTTGATGGGCCTGATTGGTCTCCCGTTCTGGATGATCGTCCTCGCCCTCGCCGGCCTACTCCTCATTGTTTCCGGTCCATCCATGCTCATTGCCTGGCTTAAACTCCGCCAACGGAACCTGGGCCCCATCCTCGACGCCAACGGATGGGCCGTGAACGGCCGCGTCCGGGTTCCGGTCTCCCTCGGGCGCTCGCTCACGGCCGTCGCCAAACTGCCGGCCGGCACTCTGCCGGCCTTGGACGACAAATTCGCCGAACCGCCCGTGGTCTGGCCCAAGTTGGTGGCGTTCGCCATTGCCATCGGCTTTGTCTTCAGCCTCCTGAACTACTACGGATTCATCTGGCGCTGGACCAAGGGCGATTGGGGCACGGATCCAAAGACCATCACGGCGCCGTCCGCAGCGGCCCTTTTCGGGCTCGGCCCTACTACCAACGCCGCCCCAACCGCCCCGCCAGCGCCGTAATTGCCGCCCGGCATTGGCTATCGTCCAATTCCCCCATGAGCCTGTCTTCCATTCCCCGCCATGCGGTGATCACTGGCGCCGGTTCGGGTGTGGGTCGCGCCACCGCCCTTGCACTCGCACGGGAGGGATGGCGGGTGGCCCTGATCGGACGCCGCCTGGAGCCCCTGGCCGAGACAGCCGGCCTCCTGACGGAGTCCGTGGAGGTGGGTCACCCTCTCGTCTGCCCATGCGACATCGGCAACGAAACCATGGTCGCCGCCGCTGGCCGGGATGTGCTCGCCGAGTTCGGGCACGTCGACGCCCTGATCAACGCGGCGGGAACGAACACGCCCCAACGCAGCCTCGAGGTCCTGTCATCCGCCGACTATCGGCACCTCATCGACACCAACCTCAACGGCGCCTACTGGTGCGTGCAGGCCTTCCTTCCATCCATGCGCGTCCGGGGAATTGGAACCATCATCAACGTCGTCTCGGACGCCGCACGTCAGGCCAGTCCCAAGGCCGGACCCGCCTATTCCGCCAGCAAGTTTGGCCTCCTGGGCTTGACCCAGGCCATCAACGCCGAGGAGCGCTCGCGCGGCATCCGCGCCTGTGCCCTGCTTCCCGGCGACATCGACACGCCGCTGCTCGACAAGCGACCCGCACCTCCCGGAGCCGAGGCCCGGGCCCGGATGCTCCAAGCCGAGGACGTCGCTGCGTGCGTACAATTCGTCCTCGGACTCCCGGCTCGTGCGGTTGTGGAGGAACTCCTGATTCGCCCTGCCTGACGCGACGGGAGTCGATGGGGCGAAGCGGTCCGACGCGCACCCACGAACCCGCGAACCGGCGAGGAAAGTCCTGACAACCGGTTGATTTGCGCTCCCATTCCACAGACTCACATGTCCGAAGCCATTCAACGCTGGGAACGCCTGCTGGAGGCGCAACCGACCAACGACCTCGCGCGGTTCAGTCTGGGCAAGGCCTTTTACGACGCCGGCCGCTTCGCCGAGGCCCTAACGCCGCTGGACCAGGCTTTGTCGAAGAAGCCCGACTGGATGGTGGTCCAGATTCTAGTCGGGAAGAGCCACCAGTCCTTGGGCGACACGGGCGCGGCGCGAACCGCGTTTGAGAAGGCGTTGAAGCTGGCGATCGACCAGCATCACGAAGGTCCGCAGAT
>JBBQIU010000007.1:0-14971 GCA_038325245.1 Verrucomicrobiota bacterium | reverse complement strand
GGGAAATTCCTTCGCGAACGGTTCGACGACCGAGTAGCCGAGGTCGCCGACGACGAGGAAGAGCCGGGGATGAATCCGGGCCTGGCGGACGAGTTCCTGGATGAACGCGGTCCGCATGGGTCAGTCGGGGCAGCCGAGCTGCCGAAGGGCGTTGGCGAGTTGCCCGGCGTCGGGGGACTTGTAGTGCCAGGCGAGCTGGTCCTGCATGAAATCGACGCCCCGCCCCTTTGTCGTGTGGGCGATCAGACAGGAGGGACGGCCGGGTTCCCAGGGAACCGAACCGAGCGCGGACGCGAGCGCCACGTGGTCGTGGCCGTCGACCTCGCGCACGGCCCACCGGAACGCGCGGAATTTATCGGCGAGCGGGTGGAGTTCGGCGACTTCCGCCACGCTGCCGAGGCTTTGGATTTTGTTGTAGTCGATGATGGCGGTGAGGTTGTCGAGGTGATGCTGGGGGGCGAGGAGGATGGCTTCCCAATTAGAGCCTTCGTTGAGTTCGCCGTCGCTGAGGAGGGTGAAGACGCGCCAGGCGAGGTGATCGCGTTGGGCGGCGAGGGCCTTGCCGAGGCCGAAGCCGAGGCCGTGTCCGAGGGAGCCGGTGCTGAACTCGACGCCGGGGACGTGGTGGCTGATGTGGGCCATGAGGCGGGAGCCATCAAGGCCGTAGGTCTCGAGTTCGGATTCGGGGAAGAAACCACGAAGGGCGAGTGCGGCGTAGAGAGCGGTGCAGTTGTGGCCCTTGCTCAAGAGGAAGCGATCGCGGTCGGGCCAACGGGGTTGAAGCGGACGATGACGGAGGACGCCGCCGCCGTAGAGGACGGCGAGGATGTCGGCCATGGAGAGGGCACCGCCGATATGGGAGGCCTTGGCGCGGGCGACCATGCGCAGGGCGTGGGCGCGGATGGCGGTGGCGAAGTTGATGGACACGCTTTCGGTCATCAACGGCTGAGGATTTCGCGAATCTGGGCGCAGACGTACGCGACCTCCTCGCGGGCCAGGCAGACGCCGCTGGGAAGGTTGATGGCCCGCTCGCCGATTCGGAGGGCGTTGGGCTGGGGAGGTTGTTGGGACGGCCAGATCGGGTACTGGCTGATGGCGGGGAAAACGGCGCGGTTGTCGATCTTGCGGGCCTTGAGTTCCTTCATGAGATCGTCCCGGGAGATGGGTGAGGATTCGTGGACGAGGATGCTGGTCATCCAGTAGATGCTCCGGGCCCAGGACGCCTCGCGATTGAGGGAAAGATGGGGGACACCATTGAGGCCTTCCTCATACCAACGGAAAACGCGCCGCTTCGCTTCGACCATGGCGTCGTTGCGCTCAAGCTGGCCGAGGCCGATGGCGGCGAGGGCGTTGGCCATCTTGTATTTCCAACCGCGGTGCGCGATCCAGAAGGTGCCTGGGACACGGCCCTGGTCCCAGATGACGTAGACCTTGCGGTAGAGTTCCTCGTCGTTCGTCAGCAGCATGCCGCCCTCGCCCGTGACCGCGAGCTTGGCGCCTTGAAAGCTAAACGCCGAAAAATGCCCAAAGGAACCCGTGCGCCGGCCGAGGACCTCCGCGCCAATGGATGGGGCGGCGTCCTCAACGACAAACAGTCCGTGCTCCTGGGCGATGCGAAGGATTTCATCCATGCGGCAAGGGTGCCCGTACAGGTGGACGGGCATGACGGCCTTGGTGCGCGGGGTGATCTTCGATCGGAATGATTCCGGGTCGAGTGTCCAGGTGGCGGGGTCGACGTCGGCGAAGACGGGGGTCGCGCCGACGTAGAGGACGGCGTTGCCGGTGGCGACCCAGGTGATGTCGGGGACGATGACTTCGTCGCCCGGACCGACGCCGAGGGCGGCGAGAGCGAGGTGGAGGGCTCCCGTGCAACTGGAGGTGGCGAGGGCGTATCGGGTTCCAATGTACTGGGCGAATGACTGTTCGAAGGATTTCAGGTACTTCGACCATTGGTCGTTCCAACCGTACTTGGCGGCGTCGAGGGCGTAGGTCGCTTCGCGGGCGGAGATGGAGGGGCCGGCGGTGAGGATCAGTTTTTCGCCACCGCGCCAGCCGGGCCGGCGGCTCAGATGAACGAGGTCGTCGCCCGCGGCGGTGATGGGCAGGTCCTTCACGGCATCGCCGAAGACGTTTCGGAGCGAGGCGAGGGAGGCGGTGCAATGCTCGGGCCAAAGGGTTTCCTCGCTCCAACGGACGACTTCGCGGACGGCCTCGGCGAGTTCGCCCCCCGACGGATCGCCGTCGATGTGGGCGAGAGCGATGTGGGGAGGGGCGAGGTGGAGGACGAGGCGGCCCGCGAGCTGGAGATGGGTCGTGACAACCTGGAAGGCGCACTTGTCCGGATCTGCCACATCTCCCACGTATTCCGGGGCTGAGTCACTGGCGTTGGCAGGTGTGATGGGTAGTACCAAGCCCCCGGAAGCTGGGAGCCGAATGCCTCGGGTGAAGAGACTCTCGAGGTCGGTGGCTGCCTTGAGGAAGGCAAACTCCCTGCGAACGCTGGAGGCGAACGGGGAATCGGAATTCGGATTCATGTCAGTTCGCGGAGGCGTTTGCAGACGAAGGCGACATCGTCCTCGGTGAGGTTGAAGGCACCGGGGAGGAGAACGCCGTGGGTCTCTATGAAGTGGCAGATCGGGGTGTCGGCGTTCTGCCGGAACATCGGCATGGGGCTTTGCCGTGGCTGGGCTGGGCGCGCGTCGATGTTGTCCTGCTTGAGCTTCCCGAAGAGTTCGGCACGGGTCACGCGGGCGTCGCGTTGGAGGAGCAGCGGCGGGTAGCAGTAGGTGCTCCGGGTGCGGGGCGCCTCGGGGATGAGCTTCACGCGGGGGGCGTCGCCCAGGTGGGTCTCGTACCAACCCCAGATCCGGCGCTTCATCGCAAGCAGTTCGTCGATGCGATCCATCTGCGCGGCGGCGAGCGCGGCGGGCAGGTTGGGCATGCCGTAATTGAATCCGATGAAGTCGGACCAGTATGTCATGACCGAATCGGTGCGGCCATAGGACGCAAGTTGGCGGGCCTTCAGGATGGCGTCGTCGCGGTTGGTGACGAATGCGCCGCCCTGACCGGCGATGGCAATCTTGGCGCCCTGGAAACTGAAGGAGGCGGTGTCGCCGAAAGTGCCCACTTTGCGGCCGTGGTACTCGGCGCCGAGGGCGGGTGCGCCGTCTTCCATGACGAGGAGTTGATGTTTCCGGGCGATGTCGAGCAGTTCCTCCATGGCGCAGGGATGGCCGTTCCAATGGACGGGCATGAGCGCCTTGCTGCGGGGAGAGAGGCAGTTGCGGACGGAATCCGGGTCGAGACACCAGGTGTTGGGATCGACATCGGCGAAAACGGGGGTTGCGCCGGTGTAGGCGACGGCAAGCGCGGTCGCGACGCAACTGGCGTCGGGAACGATGACTTCATCACCGGGGCCGATGCCGAGACTGGCGAGGCCGAGGTGCATGGCGGCGGTGCCCGAGTTGACGGCGAGGCAGTGCTTCACCCCGAGGTACTCGCACAGCTTCCGTTCGAGCCTCGAGGCGTGGAGCCGGTAGTTCTCGTAGAAGCCATTGCGTGCGGCGTCGGCGACGGCAGCGACCTCGGCCTCGGTGATTGAAGGGCCGGCGTAGTGGATCTTCCTTGGGGGCATCAGAGTTTAGAAATGGCGTTCGCCGGCTTGTCGGCTGCGGACGACCCGTGCCGGAACACCGTAGGCAAGACTAAGCGGGGGTACGTCGGCAAGCACGACGGAGCCGGCGCCGATGACGGTATGGGAGCCGATGCGGACCTTGTGGGCGAGGGTGGCGCCGAGGCAAACGCAGGAGAATTCGCCGATCTCGACATTTCCGCCCGTGACGACACCGGGCAGCAGGCTGGACCAGGGTTTCATTTCACCGTCGTGGTCGAGGGAGGCGCGGGTGTTGACGATGCAACCCATGCCGATGCGGGCATTCGTGTTCACGACGGCCCCGGCGAGGATGAGGCTGCCGGCGCCGACTTCGACGTCCCGGGCGATGACGGCAGAGGGATGGACGAGCGACGTCAACTGGAGGTCGGGGTGGAGTTGCTTGAGACTCTCGTGGACTTTGGCGCGGGTCACATTGTCGCTGATTCCGAGGAAATACCCGTCGAGCTGATGCTCCCGGGCGAGCGCATCCAAGGCGGCGGGCGGGCCGAGCACGCGCAGGCCGGCGAGTTCGGTGCCGGCGGCGACGAATGTGTCGATCCAGCCCACGACGTCGAAGCGGTCCTGGCAACGGGCGGCGTCGAGCGCGACCCGGCCGTGACCGGAGGCGCCGACGATGACGATGCGGGGGCGGGTCATGGGGATGGTCGCTGTCTGCAGAAGCGGGTGATGGTCTCGGTGGTGTACTCCAGCATGGCGTCTGTGAGCCCCGGATAGACACCGATGAAGACGGACTCGTTCATGATGCGGTCGGCGCCGGAGAGGTCACCGACCACGCGGAAGGCGGCGGGGTTGTCGCGTCGAAGTTGGACGAAGGCGGGCTGGCGCACGAGGTTTCCGCCAAAAAGCATCCGGCTCCCGATTTTTGCGACGTCGAGGGCGCGGGCGAAGTCGCGTCGCGAGAACGGCGCGCTGGGGCGGACGCGCATCATGAAGCCAAACCAGCTCGGGGCAGTGCGGTGGCCTGAGTTGTCCCAGGAAAATCCGTCAGCGTTCCAGCGGGTGGCGTGAGTGGGGAGCTGGAATTCAAGGACGTCCTCGAGTGGAGCGAGCGCGGTTCGGAGGCGGTTCCAGTTCGCCGAACGGGCCTGGACGAAGGCGGGGAGTTTACGAAGTTGGGCGCGGCCGATGGCGGCCTGGGGATCGAGGGGCTTCAGGTTATAGCCGAGGTGGCTGTAGATGTATTTGTGATCATAGCCCTCGGGGAGTTCGCCGAGTTGCCAGCCGAAGCGTTTGTTGCAGGTATTGTCCTTGCCGCTGGCGCACCAGCAGTCGCGGCCCCAGTCGCGAAAGCTTTCGACGAGCGGCTTCAGCCGGGCCTCCCGTACGATGCTGACGGCGCCCCCTTCACCCAGCGTGAGATGGTGTGGCGGGTAGAAGGACTGGGTCGAAAGATCGCCGAAGGTGCCGGTGAGGCGGTCGTCGTAGCGGCTGCCGAGGGCGTCGCAATTGTCCTCGACGAGCCAGAGCTGATGGCGTCGGCAGAACTCGGTGACGGTGGCGAGGTCGAAGGGGTTGCCCAGGGTGTGGGCCATGAAGACGGCGCGTGTCCTGCCCGGGACGAAGGCGTCTTCGAGTTGGTCGTGGCGCGCGTTGAGGGTGAGCGGGTCGTTGTCGATAAACACCGGTACGAGTCCGTTCTGGAGCAGGGGCGCGACGGTGGTCGGGAACCCGGCGGCGACGGTGATGACCTCGTCGCCAGGACGGAGGCGGCGGTCGCCGAGCTTGGAACTGGTGAGGGCGCTGACGGCGAGCAGGTTGGCCGAGGAACCGCTGTTGACGAGGAGGGTGCGGCGGACGCCGAGGAAGGTGGCGAGTTCGGTTTCGAAGGCTTCGCCTTCGGGACCGAGGGTGAGCCAGAAATCGAGGGTGGCTGAGACGGCAGCCTCGACTTCCTCCGTGTCGAAGACGCGCCCGGCATACGGTACGGTCGTCTGGCCGGGCGTGAACGCATCGCGGCCATCGAGGATTTCGCCGGGTTGCTGATTGCCGTGTTTCAGGCGCGAAAAGGCGCGGGTGTGACGCAGAGCGATGGCCCGGTGGATTTCGGCCAGTTTGGCGGGAGCGAGGCGTGCGGGCCGGGTTTCAAAGGCGGACGTGGGGAGGGTTGAGAGGCGATCGATGCGAAGGAAACGATCCGGCGGGATTTCACCGTCGAGCACGTCGCCGGATTGGACGGACAAGAAGTCCGTCGTGTCGTCGGAGCCGCCGAGAGGAACCAGCGGGGCGAAGCCCTGTTCATCGGGTTCCTCGAGAAGGACAGCGAGGTTGGCGGGCGGTTGAAGGCTGGCCAGGGGGGAGTGCAGCGTGACCAACCTTCCGGCGAGATTCATGGTCGGGTTCGAGGGAGACTTAGGTCTGTGAATGAGAGGCGACGGCTTCGAGAGCCCATGGCAGCCCCGCTTCGCGGGCACGGCCGCAGTAGGCCTGGATCTGATCTCGGGTCAATCCGACCGCCTTGGCCGGATCCTTGTCGTGGGCGACGTCGAAGTACCACCTCAACGTCTCACGGACGGAGTCGGTAAAGGCCCAGATGGGACGCCAGCCAAGGAGCGCGGCGGCCTTGTCGATGGCGAGTTGAAGGAGGGCCGCCTCGTGGGGGGCGTTGGGATCACTCGCGTCGATCCACTCGCCGTCCACGAACGCCCGGCCTTCCTCGACGAGATCACGGACGGAGCGGTTGCATCCGGTGCCCGGACCGAAGTTGAAGGCGGATTCAAGGGGGGAGCCGGGTTGGGTCTGACGGGCAAGGCTGGCGGCGAGCCAGAGGTAACCGGACAAAGGTTCCAATACGTGCTGCCAGGGGCGGGTGGCGTGGGGATTGCGGATGCGGAGGGGCCGGCCCGCGATCCAGGCCCGTGCGCAGTCGGGAACGATGCGGTCCTCGGCCCAATCACCGCCGCCGATCACATTGCCGGCGCGGGCTGTGGCGATGCGGACGGGATGATCGCGAAAGTAGGACTGGCGCCACGCCGAGACCGCCATTTCCGCAGCGGCCTTGCTGGCGCTGTAAGGATCGCGGCCGCCGAGGGCGTCGTTTTCGCGATAGCCGTACAGCCACTCGCGGTTTTCGTAGCACTTGTCGGTGGAGACGAGGACGGCCACGCACGGCTTCTCGATGGCACGCAATGCCTCGAGGACATGGAGGGTGCCCTGGACGTTGGTCTGCCAGGTGACGAGTGGCTCGCGGTAGGACCGGCGTACCAAGGGCTGGGCTGCGAGGTGGAAGACGAAGTCGGGCTGGGCTTCGGAGACGACGCGGCGCACGCCGTCGAGATTTCGGATATCCCCGAAGACACTGTCGAGGCGGTCGGCGAGGCTGAGTTGCGTGAAAAGTGCCGGGTTGGTTTCCGGGGGCAGGCCGAGGCCCGTGATGTGGGCACCCAGTCCGAGGAGCCACTCGCACAGCCAGGAACCCTTAAAACCGGTATGGCCAGTGACGAGGACGCGCCGGTCGTTGAAGGCACCCGCGAAGAGGTGGGGTTCGCTGGGAGGAAGGCTCATGGGCATGGGGTCACCAGACCTTCCAGGGGGCCTTCCCCTCGGTCCAAAGGCCGTTGAGGAAGGTCATCTCCTGGTAGGTGTCCATGGGTTGCCACCAGCCCTCATGCCGGAAGGAATGGAGCTGGCCTTCCTCGACGAGACGAACAATGGGGCCACGTTCGAAGGAACACGCGGGATCATCCGGGATGTAATTGAAAACCTGATGGCCGCACACCATGAAGCCTCCGTTGACCCAGACTTCCTCGACTGGAGGCTTTTCGTGGAAACGATCGATAAGTCCGTCATCCGCGAGGGCCATCATGCCGAAGCGCCCGGCCGGGTGGACGGCGCTCAGCGTGACGATGCGTCCGGATTTTTCGTGGGCGGCGATGCTGGCGTTGATGTCGATGTCCGAGAGCCCATCCCCGTAGGTCATGAGGAAGGTTTCGTCAGGCTGAAGGTAACGTCGGATCTGTCGGAGACGGTGGCCGGTCTGAGACTCGAGTCCGGTATCGGCGAGCGTGACGGTCCAATCCTCCTCCTCATGGTGGTCATGAAACTTGGCGCGTGGCTGGCGTCCGAGGGAGATGGTGACGTCGCAGCGGTTCCACAGGTAATTCCGGAAGTAGTCCTTGATCATGTCGCCCTTGTAACCAAGGCACAGGATGAAATCCCGGTGCCCGTGATGGGCATAGTACTTCATGATGTGCCACAGGATCGGCTGGCCGCCGATGGGCACCATGGGTTTGGGGCGGAACTCGGTCTCCTCGCGGAGCCGGGTGCCTTTGCCACCGCAAAGGATCACAACCTTCATATTTGCTGCGAGGCCGAGAGCCTGCCCCGGGGCGCGGGATTCCGGCAATGGCTAAGGCGACCGGTGAAGGCGACCGGGCGTGACGTCGGATCGATTCGGCATGGCGCCGGATTTGACGCAGACCCATATTTACGGGAATGTCGATCCATGAAAACGACGGTGGAAATTCCAGACGCCTTGTTCCGCGACGCCAAGGCCGCCGCTGCAAATCGTGGTCTTTCACTCAAGACGTTCCTGACGGAAGCGATTCGCGAAAAGCTCTCGGCGTCGCGCCGGCCAAGGGGTTCCGGTTGGCCGGTGCCGCCACCCTCCGTAACCGAGGGGGAAATGCGATGCATCCAGGCGGCGATTGACCAGGAGTTCTCGCAGATCGACCCGGAGGCTTGGAGGTGATGCTGGACACAAATGCCCTTTCGGCATGGGCCGCCGCCGACGTTTCGCTGATGCGGATCTTGCCTAAAGACCGCCCTTGGCGACTTCCCGTCATTGCCCTGGGCGAATTTCTGTTTGGAGTTCGACAATCGAGGGATCGAACGCGGCTTGAAGGATGGCTCGGCGAAGTGGTGGAGGTCATCGACCTCGTGGGGGTGGATGCGGGAACGGCGGATCACTACGCGGACATCCGTGAAGAACTCCGTCGTGCCGCGACCCCTATTCCGGAGAACGATATCTGGATTGCGGCAAGCTGCCGGCAGCACGGGCTTGCGATAGCGAGTCGCGACACTCACCTCGACAAGGTCAAGGGGCTGAGGCGGATCGCCTGGTAGGCGGGTTCAGAAACATGAAAGTGGTGGGTCGTTACCGTTAAAGCATCTCGAAGCCCGGCGGAACCTCGCATTGTGCATGCCCGGGCCTTGCACTTTACCCGTCCCCTTCTGGCAAGACGGTTCCTCTTCCGCCTGAACCCCCGAAATCGACGGCTTTTTCGAGCCTGGGTGGCATGGCACGGCCGTTGCTGGAGATCGGGTGTCATAAAGAAGATCCGGCGTCCCGTGGCTTGCCAAGCCTCCGGGACACCGAACCAAGAGCGCACCAGGACTCAACCCATGAAAATCAACCGATTCGTCAGCCTCGTTATCGCCATCTCGGGACCCACGCTGGGCTCGTCGGCACTCGCCGCCCCCCCTGAGAGCCCAAGACCAGAGGACCGGCCCCGCGGCGAACTCCGACAGTTGGATCAGCGGGACCTCCAACACCGGCAAACGGAGCCCATGGGCCCCGCCGAGCGCACCAGCAAACTCATCGGATCCACGGTGAGCGATTCGGCCGGTGAGAAATTTGGCAAGATCCGCGATCTTGCCGTGGATCTTGAGCGTGGACGCGTGCTCCAGATCATCGTCGCCAGCGGCGGTATTCTGGGCGTCGGCGGAAAGCTCATCGCGATGCCGCCGACGGCGTTGAACGTGAACGCGTCCGGTGACTTCACCACGGGGATCGACCGCAAGCGCATCGATGACGCGCCGGAATTCCTGGCGGACAACTGGTTGGGAGCCACGCAGCCCGACCAGGTGTCAGCCATGTATCGCTATTACGAGGTCGAGCCTCGACTCGTACCGCGTTACTGGAATCAGGAAACGGATCGCACGCCCGGCGCGGTGGCCCGCGTGGCAACAAAGGGAACCCAGGGAAGCGTCGAACGCGCGTCGAAGATCGTCGGCCTCCCTGTCACCCACGAGTCGGGTAAAGAGGTGGGCAAGGTGGACGATCTGGTCGTCGACCTCGCAGCGGGGCGGGTCACCATGGTGGTGGTCTCCACCGGTGGATTCCTTGGGGTAGGCGATGAATTGAGCGGCATTCCGCCGTCGCTGTTCCGCCACGAGTCCGATCGCGGCCATTTGGTCCTGCAGGTCATCAAGGAAACCCTGCAGTCGGCCCCACGATTCAAGAGCAGCCAATGGTCCGAGTACGCCACGTCGAACCAGTTCCGCCAGGTCTACCAGGCATACGGTGTAAAACCCTACTTCGACGGCAGCACCGAGGCGGACAACACTCGGCTGAATGTCCGTGACCGGGACGATCGGACCCTGACCCCTTTGGACCAGGGAAACTCCGACTCGGACATTAAGACCACGGCGGACATTCGCCGGAGCGTCACACGCGAGGACGGACTTTCCGTCACTGCGCGGAACGTCAAGATCATCACGGTGAATGGTCGTGTGACCCTGCGCGGCCCGGTGAACTCCGTGGCCGAAAAGGATAGGATCGAGTCACTTGCGAAGTCCATCGCGGGCGACGGCAAGGTGGACAGCCAGCTCGAGGTCGCACCTGAGGACTCGAATAAGTAGAAGAATTGAAAGTAAGAAGCAAGACTCGACAGACACGACAACTAAAACTCAGTAACACTTAAATACCATGTCCAAGAAATCCGTATTCTGCATTGCATCCTCGATGACCCAGGCTGACGTGATCGTTGACCGCCTCCGGGAGGCACGGTTCTCAAGCAACGACATCTCCGTCCTGTTCCCAGACAAGTCCACCTCCCGGGAATTCGCCCATGAGAAGAGCACCGAGGCGCCCGAGGGGGCGGCCACCGGCGCCGGAACGGGCGGCGCCTTGGGCGGAGCCCTCGGATGGCTGGTGGGCATCGGTGCCCTGGCCATTCCGGGAGTCGGTCCGTTCATCGCCGCAGGCCCGATCATGGCTGCCTTGGGCGGCGTTGCGCTCGGAGCGACCCTCGGCGGGATCACCGGAGCCCTAATCGGTCTCGGCATCCCGGAGTACGAGGCTAAGCGGTACGAGGGGCGAGTCCGCGAGGGTGGAATCCTCATCTCCGTTCACACCGAGTCCTCTGAAGAGGTCACCCGCGCGCGGGAGATCTTCGAAGCCGCGGGCGCGAAGGACATTGCCACCGCTGGCGAAGCCTCAGTGGAGAAGGACGACGTGCCCCCGTCCAACCCTCCGCCGCTCGGCGCGCCGAGAGCGGCGAATTACGTCGGACACTGAGCGCGGTCTCACGCCGTCGCACCCCTGTTATTCAAGCCGGGACCGGAAGTCATTCCGGTCCCGGCTTCCGTACGTCAACCATCCCACCCGAGCGACTCAGGCTCCGAGGCGGTCACCCTCCGCTCACGTTGTGTAGAACGATCAGTACATCGCCTTTGGCGATCTCCAGGGTGTTGAGGCGGAGGGGGTTGGGGGCCAAAATGGCCCCTTGTTGGATGATTTCATTCGCAGGATGGAGGTAAGGGTGCTTACTTGCTCGCGACATGTCACCTATTGGAATCGCCCGGTTGGCGGGCATTGCCATCTTCCTGCTGTTGCTGCTGATCGTCGCGACGTCCGGCACGTTCATCGTGCCGCCTGGGCATCGCGGGATCATGGTCACGCTCGGCAAGGTCACCGCCGCGTTCAAACCAGAGGGGTTCGGCTTCAAGATACCCTTCATCACCACCGTGATCCCGATGAGTGTTCAGCAGTCCACTTCGGACATGCAGGCGGCGGTGATCTCCAAGGATCTCCAGGAGGTCCGCACAGCGCTCAAGGTGCTGTACCGGATTCCGGAACAGTCGGCGGTCCAGATCTACCAGCAATTCAAGGGGGATCCGTTCCTCAGCCTGATCCAGCCGCGCGTGGATGAGGCGATCAAGGAGATCACCAAGGAGCATACGGCCCAGGAGATCGTGCAGAAGCGCGCCGCCATCAAGCAGCGCACGCTCGAGAACGCCCGGCGCAAGGTCGGGGACATCCTCACCCTCGTGGACGTCGTGCTCGTTGACATCTCGCTGTCCGAGAACCTCGAGGCCGCCATCGAACGTAAGATGGTTCAGGAACAAGAAGCCAATAAGGCCGTCTTTGAGCAGCAGAAGGCGCAGATCGACGCCCAGATCGCCGTCGTGCGTGCCCGCGGCGAGGCCGAGTCCATTAAGATTCGAGGCGAGGCCCTTTCAAGGAATCCAGAATTGATCGACCTCGAGATCGTCCGCAAATGGACCGGCCAGACACCGCGCGTGGTGAGCGGCGATGCCAGCGGCGCCAAGATGATCCTGCCACTCGGCCCCGCACCCTTGCCGGTCACGATGGCGGTAACCGACGCGCGTCCCGCCCCGACCGAGAACTCTACCCCCCAAGACCGATGAGCCAACCCTACCGACGTCCCAGCCCGCCCGTCCTCAACGTCTCTCCCAACACCATGGCCGCCCTCATCGTCGCGGGCGTGGTCGTGCTGTTCCTCATCCTCGGCGGCTCCCAGGCGACCACGGTGGTCGAACCCGGGCATCGAGGCGTCCGCGTGACCCTCGGGAAAGTGTCGCCGACGTTTGAGCAGGAGGGATTCCTGGTGACCATGCCGTTCATCACGCGGATCCACCAGGTCAGCATCCGGCAGCAAACGGTGGAACTGAAGACGGAGTGTTACTCCGCCGACCTGCAGCAGGTTCGCGCGACGGTTCGGATCCTGTTCCGGATTCCCGAGGCGTCCGTGGTGAGCCTCTTCCGGGACTACAACGGGGATCCTCTCCAGGCGCTCGTGGCGCCGCGCGTCGTGGAGGCGCTGAAGGACGTCGCCTCCACCCAAAGCGCCGAGTTGATCGTCCAGAACCGCGAGGTGATCAAGCAGGAGACCCTCGAGGCCACCCGCCGGAAGATCGGTGAAATCCCCGGGGCCGGGCCCATCGTGTTCATTGAGGACCTGACGCTGTCGGACCTCGCTTTGTCGTCTGAATTGAATGCGGCCATCGAACAGAAGATGACCCAACGCGAGGAAGCGGAGCGCGCAAAGTTCGTGCAACGTCAGGCCGAGATCGAAGCGGAGACCGTGATCATCAAGGGCCGTGGCGATGCCGAAGCTATCTCGATCCGAGGCCAGGCCCTCCGGGAAAGCCCGTCCTTCATCCGCTTTCAGATCGTCGAGAAGTGGGACGGCACATCGCCCCTCGTCGTCGGAGGCGCGGGAAATTCTGCCCCGGTAATGGTCCCCCTCGGCGACCTGGGAAAGCCTTAGAGCCGGAACGATTCAGTCCTGACGCACGCGAAGACCGGAAGACGTGAAGGAGGAGAAGCCGGAACCCGGATTCTGTGTGGTGTGGAAACGAGCACCGAACGGTGAGGTCGTCCGCGATATCTTGATGCCAAAGTTCCCCCCGGAATTCCTTCGCGTTCTTGGCGTCTTCGCGCGAGGCCCCTTGATCGCAACGGAATCGTTACGGCTTAGAGCTGTCTGAAACTTCGAAGGGGCCGGGCGCCGGTCCTTTTGGCCCGGGCCTGCGTTGGCTGGGCCGTTACAGCCCGCTGCCGGGATGCTCCGGCCTCGCCGCCTTGGCCCGGGCCCGGAACCGAACCGAACCGAACCGAAATCACAGGACGAAAAGCCTGGCCATCTCCACGGATCGATCGGCCGAAAGACCTTCCAGCGTGAGGCACACGGAGTCTTTCGGAGGATCCGCAGCGTCTTCTATGCCGATTGATCCCCGCACGGTTCCACCACCGCTTCACGGGAACTGTGCCCGACGATCCGGACCCGGGCTCCGCGTTCGACCATTTCTCCCTCCACGATCACGTCCAACACCGCGTCGCCAAACTTCGCCTTGCCGCCCGGACGCAACACAGAGAGCGCGACGCCTTCCCTGCCCATCTGGCTCGACCTCTCGACCGCGCGCACCGCGTCCGATGCGCTGCCGCTGATCGACTGCGATACCAACATCCAGTACGCGGGGGTTTTGGGAAGAATCCAACCCAGTCCCCACACACCCAACCCCGTCAGGACCCCCGCGATAATCAGGTTGCGAATTGGCAACTCCAGAGCCGGCAACGTGGGCACCATTGGCATCCCCGGGTACATGTCCGTTGCCGCCATCACGATCGAGACCAGAACCAGCAATGAACCGGTCAGCCCCAGGGCGAGCGTTCCCGGAAAAATAAACAGCTCCAGTCCGATCAGGATTACTCCCAACGCGAACACCGCCACCCACTCAATCCCGGACAAGCCCGCGATGTAGCCTCCGGCGAAGTAGAGGAGCAACGCCACGACCGCGAGCGATCCAGGCACGCCAAACCCGGGCGTCTTGAACTCCATGTAAATCCCGATCAATCCCAGCGCCAGCAACAGCGGGCTGATCGCATTCAGCCAGAACGCCAACCGCTCCACACCCGTCGGTCGGATCTCGACCCGCGTCGCCCCCGCATACCCTAACTCGTCCAACAACAGGTCCAGTGTCGCGTACGTTCCCGACGACAGCAGCGCCTTCGGAGGGTCCCCATACTCCCGGGCCGCCTCGGAACTCGTCAGCGTGAGGATCTGGCCCTTCGGATTGATGATTTTGCCGTCGATCACCAGTTCCTTGTTCAGATCGATCATCGCCTCCATGACCTCCGGGTTGTGTCCGTGCTTCTCCGACTTCGCCCGGATCAAGGCCTTCACCCCCGACGTCATCTTCGCCTCCACCGTCTCGGGCAACTGCACCGGTCCGCCTCCCGGCGCCATCAACATCGGCGCCGCCGCCCCGATGACCGCCTCCTCCGCCATGTAGATCCGACGCGTGCCCACCGCAATGAAGGCGCCCGCCGAAAACGCCTTCCGATTCACATACGTCAGCGTGTCCCCGGGAAACTTGGAGACGATTTCAATGATCTCCTCCGTCACATCCACACGACCCCCATTTGTGTCCAGGTCCAGGACAAGGAGTTCCGCTTTGGCCTCCATCGCCTCCTTCACGCCGCGCCGCACCACGTAAGTCATCGGTGGCAGGATGTCGCCCCGAATCGGAATCACGTAAGCCACCTTCACCGGAGCTGAAAGGACGGCTCCGTCCGGCGCCGCGGTCCCCAGACCCGGCCACCCCAGCAGGATCAAGCCCATTACCCACCACTTCATGGATCAATCATGGGCCCCCTCCCGGCAGCCCGCAAGGGGCCAGCCAGATTCCGAGCCAGCGCCGCCATCTCCTCGTCCGTCGCCTGGATCCGCCCCCGCGATGCCCATAGGTCCGATACCTGGACCGGATACCAGGGCCGCCGGGCATCGTCCGACAACCCGCCGAGATCGTATCGACCCAGAACCACGTCCACCC
>JBBQIU010000006.1:0-15333 GCA_038325245.1 Verrucomicrobiota bacterium | reverse complement strand
CGATGGCGATTCCCGCGCCGTTATGGGCAACGGCGTTGGTCAGGTACAGGTCGCCCTCGAGCTGATTGGTGAACGCCACGCCGGTGGCGGAGGGGGCCATGTCGGTGAAGCCTGGCTTGCCCGGCGACGGGGGAAAGACTGGAAGAGTTCGGAAGCCCGTCTCCTGCTTCCAGGTCAAGGCGGGAGCGGCCGGGCAGCATGGGATCCAGAAGATCCACCCGACGACACAAGCCATTACCGCCCGTTTCATCGAACGAGCAAGACAGGCGGAGCCAGCGGTTGTCAACGCGCCGGCCCCATGGAACAGCAGTTCTCATTTTGAAAGAGAGGCCTGAGCGCAAGGGTGGGCGCGGAGGTGGTTGGAACGGGGCGTGATCGAGAAGGACGGCCCGGGGAGGCGTGCGGAGGGGAGATCCGGGCAAGCCAGAGCGCCGCGGACCGATGGGCCGCGGTGGGGTGGAGGAGGCGGTCAGGCTTTTTTCGCGTACGGTCCCAGTTCGAGGCCGCGCATCATGAAGCGCAACACGCCCTGCCAGCTGGGAAAGTGCAGGTAGAGGGTGAGCGCGCGTAGGTGATCGAAAAAGGTTTGGCGGGACGCCAGACGGGCGCGGACCAGCCGGTAGGGCTCATCGAGGCAGCCCAGGGCCGTATGCAGCAGGAAGGCCAGGAGGTTGAGGGAGGTGAGGACTGCCGCCAGGTGCTTCTTGCCGTGACCGAAGTTGTGCTCGAGGTGATAGCCCTTGGTCTTGAGGGTGTTGTTGTTCTCGTTCTCGATCTTCCAGCGAGCCCTGGCCGAGGCGACCAAGCTGGCGATGTTGGTCTCGTTGATCGGCCAGTCGGTCACCCAGGAGTTGTGATAGATCGTGTCGCCCTTGGCGTTGGTAACGCGGACTTCACACCAGTTGACCTTGAGAGCGTCCTGGCCCTCGGCCAAGGGGGCGCCGTTGGCCCAACGGTAGGTGTAGGTGTGGGTTTCGGCCTTGTGACGAACGCGCTCCCGCAAGGAGCGCAGATCGGGTCCCGGTTCGAGCAGTTCGATCCAGCGGTAGAGGGCGAGGTGGGAGGTGGGCTTGGCGGTGAAGAGGAAGTGGGCGTCGTGGAGGAGGACCTGACGGCAGAAGGGTTGGTGGGCGTAGAGGTCGTCGCCCAGGAGGGTGATGGGCCCGTGGCGGCGGTAGCGTTCGAAGTTGGTCTGGAGCCAGCGCTTGGCGGCCGCGATCTCGCAGTCCTGCTTTTCGTGGCCGTCCTGGGGAACGATGAATTCGGGTCGCAAGGCGAAGACCTCGCTTCGGCCTGGAGCGACCACCACCGGGGTCAGGGCGGTGTGAAAGTAGATCCGCGGTCCCTTCTCCGGGGTGAGGTGCGAGTAACACGAGCAGTGGATCTTCGCCGAGGAATGATAGCCGGTACCGTCCAGCGCGATGAGCGTGGATTGGTGGACCCCGCGAAAATCCTCCAGCAATCCCGCTTCCCGCACGGCGTCGAGGACCCGGTCGAAGAGCGGATGCAGCGCTTCGGGTGGAACCGGGTCGAGCATTTGACGCACCTGGTTGTCGCTGGGGATCCGGGTGATGCCGAAGAGGCTCCGGGCGTTGTCGCAACCGCGCTGTTCACGCATCGCCTTCTGATGGGCAAGAAAGGAAGGCGACTGGGTGAAGAAGACGGCGAAGGCGCTCAGGCCGAAGTCCTCCATCGCGTAGGACTTGTTGGTGCCACGACGCCGGTCCGTCAGTTTGGCGAGTTCCTCGCGCAGGCCATCGAGCCACCGATTGAAGAAGGGTCGGTTCATGCGCAAAGGCGCTGGCGCCAATGGCGGCCCAGCGGGCGTACGAACACTTCCTTGGCGGTGGTCGAGGGCGTGTCGGACGGACCATTGCGTCCCCGGCCGGTGGTTCGACCCACCGGCAGCCATCCGGCGGCACGGTACGAGGTGCCGGCAAAACGCTCGGGCTCGACGAAGGTCTCCACCAACGCGATGCCGTGTCCGTAGCGTTGGCGCCAATCCCGGTCCAGACGGCCGAGGACCCGGGCCAGGACATGGCTGGCCAGGTGGGGCACGCACACCCAGGAGGGGATGAGGAAACGGGTGTTGTTGGTCAGCCGGGCGCGATGCCGACGGCGCTGTTCCTCGTTCCAGCCGATGAAGGCGTCGCGAGGTTGGCAGTGCCAGGCGGCCGAGCCGAAGAGCAGTGCCGCCAGGGGCCGCTCCGTCCGGGACCAGACCAAGTAGCCGAGGTTTTCGCCGACGCGGTTGCGAAGCCCCAGGTAGTGGTGGTGCTGGATAAGCCCCCGAAAGAGGGCCGCTTGGTGCGAACCGGGGCCGACCAGATCGATGCGCAGGGGTTGCAGACTCGCCAGGTCGGCTTTCAGGACACTGCGATCCAGGTTGAGTTCGACCGGTTGCAGGTTACGTCGGCCGTTGACGCTGGCGCTTCGGCGTGGAGGCAGACGGATCCAACCACGTGCCTCCAACTTGAGGAGCAGGCTGCGGCAGGCCATGTCCTTCGGGCGCCCCGTCTCGGTGCGCCAATCCCAACGCTGGCAGAGCTCGCGCGAAACCCGGGTTCGATGCCAATCCGGATGGGCGGCGAGCAGGTCGCCGATCTCGCCCAGTTCCACCGGCGTCAGCCGCCGACCCTGAATGACTTCGTCGACCACCACGGGCCTTGGCTATACCGGAGGAAGGGAGGTGAGTCCCGCGAAAAGTGAAAAAATCTTTGGGCAACCCGGTTCCCCAGCGCTCGTTCCAGCTCCCACGCTCACCCTCCCGTTCAGGCCGCTCTCCCAAAATGAGAACTGCTGGGTGGAGACCGTCGGAGCGGGTTGGTACATGAGAAGCTTGAGGTGAGGACGGCGGTTGGGTAATGCGTCGGCGTGTTTTTCCGAACCTGTCGTCTGGCGATCCTGCTGTCTTTGGACAGTTGGCTGGCGGACTTCACCCTGACCCAGGCCCGTGCGGCTGAGGCAGTGAGTTACCTGAACTCGACTTCGGATGCAGATTCCGTGGTCACGTTCAACGAGGTCCTCTACCAGCCCGCCAATGGCGATCCGGCTCACGAATGGATCGAACTGCACAACCAGTACGCGGTGATGCAGGACTTGTCCGACTGGACGATCGAGGGGGGAGTTGATTTTCGATTCCCGGTCGGCACCACGATTGCCGGCGGCGGCTACCTCGTGGTCGCCGCGGATCCGGCGGGCTTCACCGCCCGGACGGGATTGCCCGCATCGGGGCCCTTCGTCCGGAGGCTTTCGGACAGCGGCGATCGGTTGATTCTGCGGAATCTGAATCGCCGGTTGATGGACGAGGCCGAATACGGCGATTCGGCTCCCTGGCCAGATGCCGCGGATGGATCGGGGGCGACTCTCGCGAAGCGTGTTCCGGCTTCGCCCAGTAGTCCGCCCGAGAACTGGCGAGCAAGCGCGCAGGTGGGTGGGACGCCGGGGGCGGTCAACTTCCCGGAATCAGAGGTCGCGCGGCATGGACTGGCGTTCAGCGAGACGTCCCCTGCGGATGAGCCGGGTTTTTTCTGCGAAGTGGTGAACCGCGGTCCGGACGTGATGGCTTTGGAGAACATGAGAATCCGCTCGTCTGGCGGTGGCGAGTTCCGGTTTGGCGACGGCACCCTGGAGGCGGGACGCTATCGGGTTCTGTCGACGAACGAACTGGGATTTCACGTGCAGCCGACTGAGCGATTGTTTCTTCTGGCGAGCGACGGTCGTCAGGTTATCGATGCCGTAAGACTTACACGCAATGCCCGGGCCCGGCGAGGGGGTGGCTGGGACGGGCCCTTCCTCCGGCCCGCCCGCGCCACGCCGGGTTCGTCCAATCTCTTCGAACTCCATGACGAGATTGTGATCAACGAGATTCTTTACCACCCGCCGCCGATTTACTCGCGTCCGGGCGTGCCCGCCGAGTCCATGGTGCGCGAGGTGGTCGGTTGGGACGCGGTGTGGCGATACCATGCCACGGCGGCGTATCCCGGAGCTGGGTGGCATCACACCGAATACGATGACTCGGGATGGGGGCGCGGGGCGGGTCTGCTGGGGAACCGGACGGGAGTGATTCCGCAACCGCTGCGGACGACACTGGCGTTGGGCCAGATCACGTACTACTTCCGGATTCCCTTTGTTGTGGATTCCACGAACGGGCTTTGCGGGGCTCAGCTTCGGGCGATCGTGGACGACGGGGCCGTCGTCTATCTCAACGGCGAGGAGGTGTCGCGGATTCGCATGCCCTCGGGGGTCGTGAGGCAGGACACGCTGGGCCTCAACAACGGAGACCCGTCGGTGGACGGGCCCATCGATCTGGATCTGACGGCGCTTCGGCTGGGAACGAACTGGCTGGCGATGGAGGTGCACCAGTGGAACCGCGACAGCTCGGACATTGTCGCCGGAGCGGAGCTTTCCCTCTGCATAGCCCAGACGGCGGCTGTGCCGGCGACCCCATTCAGCGAGAGCCAGGAGCAATGGATCGAGCTTTTCAATCGATCCCCGGGTCCGGTGGATCTGTCCGGTTGGCGGTTGACGGACGACATCCGCTTCGAGTTTCCGGCGGGCACGACGATGGATGCAGGAGGTTTCCTGGTGGTGGCGGGAGACGCCGGGAGCGTGCGAGCCAGGTATCCCGGGGTCCCGATTGTGGGCGATTGGAATGGGCGCATGGGCGGTCGGGGCGGGCTCATCCGCCTCATCGATGCGGTGGGGAATCCGGCTGATGAAGTTCGGTACTTCGACGACGCGCCGTGGACGCCCGCCGCCGATGGGGGAGGGGGCAGCCTTGAGTTACGGGACCCATGGGCCGACAACGCCGTTCCAGACGTCTGGGCGGCGAGTGATGAATCGGGACGGTCTGCTTGGAAGACGTACACCTACAGGGCGAGGGCAGTGACTCCCGTGAAGGCGCCGGCGCAGAATGGTTTCCATGAGTTTCGCATGGGGTTGCTGGCGGACGGCGAGGTGCTCGTGGATGACCTGACCGTGGTGGAGGAGCCGGACGGGGGGCGAAGGCAACTGATTCAGAACGGGAACTTCAACGATGCGCTTGCCTGGCGGCTTCTGGGAAACCATTCGCATTCGCGGGTCATTGAGGACCCGGGCCGTCCTGGGAACAGGCTCCTGCACCTCATGGCCACGGACGCGCGGGGGTACATGAACAACCAGTTGGAAACCACCCTCAAGGTGGGGGGTGTCGTGGCGCCTATCGTCGCGGGTAGGATCTATGAAGTTTCGTTTCGGGCCAAATGGCTCAGCGGCTCTCCGCTTCTCCATACCGAGCTGTATTACAACAAGGTGGCGCGCACGACCGTCATCGACCTGCCCGACCTTCAGGGGACGCCCGGGCGGACGAACACGGCGTGGGTGGCCAACCTGGGTCCGACGTATACCGAACTGTCTCATTCGCCCCTCGTTCCGAAGCCCGGCCAGTCGATTACCCTTCGCGTGCGGGCGGAAGACCCGGACCAGGTCGCGACGGTGATGCTTCGCTCCTCGGTGAACGGTGGCGCGTGGCAGACACGACCCATGTCCGCAGTGGCAAGCGACCCCGCGATGTTCTCGGCTGTGTTGCCGCCGGGCGCGGCCGATGCGGTCGTTCAATTCTATGTCTCAGGAACCGACGACCTGGGAGCGGTGTCCGAGATGCCGGCTGGCGGACCAACATCGCGGGCGCTTTTCCGGGTCGACAGCCGGGTTCCGCGCGCCCCGCGAAAGGGCTTTCACTTCATTCTCACGGCCGCGGACGGACGGCGTATGGATGCGGCGACGAACATGATGAGCGACGATCGCTTCGGGGCGACGGTCGTCTGGAATGATCGGGAGGTTTTCTATGACTGCGGCGTGCACCTCCACGGGAGCATGTTCAGCCGGGCCAATCTGGACGCCACATCCTACAACATGAAGTTTCCCGCCGACCGCAAGTTCCGGGGCGTTCACCGTACGGTCCAACTCAACCGGGGAATCATCGAGGAAATCATCGCGAAGCATGCGCAGAATCAGGCGGGAATCGCGGGAATGTACGAGGACATCGTCGACCTGTTCTCGCATCGGCGGGGGAATGCGGGGGCGGCGCGGCTTTCGCTGGCCCATTACAATGACATCTATCTCCGCTCCCAGTTTGAGGATGGCGCGGACGGCATGCTCTACAACATGGAGGGAATCCGGGTGCTGGGCTCGACCCACAATGGTTCGGTGGAGGGGATCAAGCTGGGGCAACCGGTGGGATGGGTGGGTGACTACGACGTCATGAACCTTGGCGACGATCCGGAGCAGTACCGGTTCTCAACGACCCTGAGAAACAACCGCGCGCGCAACGACCATGCGCCATACATCGCCATGGCCAAGGCCTTCAGCCTTTCCGGCGCGGCGCTGGAGCAGGCGGTACCCCGGGTGATCGATGTCGACCAATGGATGCGGTACTACGCGTTGCTGACGCTCTTCGAGATCGGGGACACGTACACGCTCGGCAATCCGCACAACATCGGCTTCTATGCCCGGCCGTCCGATGGACGGATCCTGGCCCTGCCGTATGACTGGGATTTCTTTTTTGCCAACGGCGATACGAGCGCGTTGTGGGGCAATCAGAACCTCGCGAAGATCATCGCACGTCCCGTCTTCACCCGGTTGCTCTATGGACATCTCCACGATCTCATCAACGGAACCTTCACGACCAACTACCTGGCGCCCTTCATCCAGAACTTCGGGCAGGTCGCCGGGCAGAATTATTCGGGGTATCTCGCGCGCATTCGTGGACGGGGTCAGTACGTGCGAGGCCGGTTGCCAGCGGCGGTGCCCTTCGAGATCACCTCGAACGGGGGGACGGATTTTTCGGTCACGACACCCGAGGTCACGCTGGAAGGCCGTGGCTGGGTGGATGTCCGCCATATCCGACTGGCCGGGGCCGTGGGCGGGGCCGGGGAAGTTCCTGTGACGTGGCTGGATGCGTCGCGGTGGCGGGTGACGCTTCCCCTGGCGGCCAGCACGAATCTCCTCGTGCTCGAAGCCTTCAACCGGCGCGGGGAAAAGGTGGGTGCCGATACCATTCAGATCAGCACCAGCCGGGTCGAGGATGCGCAACGTCGGTTCCTACGGTTGTCCGAGATTCTGTATCACCCGGCGGACACGACGGCGGAAGAGCGGGACGCCGGGTTTGAGGAGGATGACTTCGAGTTCGTTGAGATTGGAAATTTGGGCCCAAAAGCGGTGGCGCTCAGTGGGGTCCAGATCGACGGAGCCATCGGATTCACCTTCCAGGGCGTGGAGGCGGGGAGCCTGGAAGCCGGAGAATGGGTCGTGGTGGTGAAGCGGCGCGAGGCCTTTGTCCGGCGTTACGGAACCGGGCCCGCGATTGCGGGGGAGTATTTCGGGAACCTGAACAACGCAGGCGAGCGGATCCGTCTCCTGGATGCGTGGGGGTGGGTGATCGATGAGGTGGCTTACGACGACGCTCCACCCTGGCCGGTGGAGGCCGATGGCGCCGGCTACTCGTTGGAACGGGTGTTCCCGGACGGCGCCAATGGATATCCGGGAGGATGGCGGATTGGGGCGTTGGGAGGGTCTCCGGGCCGGGAGATCGAGTTGAGAGAACGCCCCATTCTTGTGGCCCTGCGTCGGAACGGGGATTGGCTCCAAGTGCGGTTTGTCGGGAAGGGGGGACGAACCTACCGGGTGCAGGGCACGGCCGCGCTGGACAGACATTCGTGGTTGGATCGCGGAGAGCCGATCCGGCCCGTGACGACGGGGGAGGTGGAGTGGCTGGAACGTTTCGAGGGAGGCGAGCGCTATTACCGGGTTGTCGTCGAATGACGGGGTTTCGGGATTGAATCGAATGCGCGCATGGGTTGGGGTGACGGCGTACTCCCGCTTTATGAGCATCTCACCTGACTTCATGGGTCCATGGGTTTCATGGACGAAACGAATGAGCCGAACGTGCAGCGTCCTTCTGGGACTCGTGGCTGTCTGGACGGGCCTGATGGTGGTCGCGGCGCCAACGGATGACGTCTACCTCCTTGGGCCGGACTCGCAACCGCAGCCGAGTGTACCCAAGGGAAAAATCGTGGGCCCGTTGACCCTGGCGAGCCAGGTGTTTCCTAACACGACGCGGCACTACTGGGTTTACGTCCCTGCCCAGTATGATCCGAAGAAGCCCGCGAGCTTGATGGTGTTCCAGGATGGGCACGCGTTTCTGAGTTCCGAAGGGAGCTACCGCACCCCGAACGTGTTCGACAACCTGATCCATCGCCGGGAGATGCCGGTGACGATCGCTGTCTTCATCAATCCCGGGCGGACACCGGATCAAAAGGAGTCGTCGTCGGAGGATTGGGGGGATCGGATCAACAACCGGCCGACCGAGTACAATGAGCTCAATGACAACTACACCGGGATGATCGTCGATGAGCTGCTGCCGGCGTTGAAGAAGGAGTACGTCCTCTCCGACAATCCGGATGACCGCGGGATCGGCGGGGCGAGTTCGGGAGCGATCTGCGCCTTCACAGTGGCGTGGCATCGGCCGGACCAGTTTCGCAAGGTTCTCAGCACGATCGGAAGCTTCACGAACATCCGGGGCGGACATGCCTACCCGGACATGATTCGGAACACGGAACGGAAGCCGATCCGGATCTTTCTGCAGGACGGCTTGAACGACAACCGCGGCCGGCGTCGTGACGGGCAGTACAACCCGGATCGAGACTGGCATGCACAGAACCGGAGGATGGTGGAGGCGCTGTCGGCCAAGGGGTATGACGTCAACTTCTGCTGGGGCATCGGGACACACTCGAACAAGCAGGGCGGTGCCATGATGCCGGAGATGCTGCGCTGGCTTTGGCGGGACTATCCGCGTCCCGACGATCCGATGGAGGACAGCAACCGGAAATTGCTGGGAGCGAGGCAGGAGCCGTAAGCCGGGTTGCGCGCGAAGGGGGGATTGGGAAGGCATTGGGATCGCGGCGTCGCGCGAGGAAACGGCAGGGTTGCGCGCGAAAGCGCGGAGAACGCGAAGGGGAGTGACGGTCAGAACCGGATCGAGAACCCGGCGTGCACGGCGAAGGCGTTGGTGAAATCGAGTTCGGCGGTTCGCCCGCTGACGCTGTGGCTGAAGGTCTCCGTAGGTTGCCATCGGGCTCCGGCGACGATGCTTACGGTCTCCCACAGGGCCCAATCCAGGCCCAGTTGCACGAAGCCGCCGAGGACGAAGTCATTCGTGCCGTCGGCGCCGTCGGACTCCGCCGGGGGCAGGACGCCGATCGTGCTGGTCTCCTGATACCGGATCTCTGCGTTCACATACATGGCCAGCATACCGGCCGACACGACGGCATTCAGGCGTCCTGCAAGCTGGGTCTCAAGGTAGAGACCTCCCGTGATGGGAATGAGCTCGGACATGAATTTCCAGTTGCCCATGAGGACGCGCCCGCCCGATGCCGAACGGAGATTGCGCGTCGGGATGGAACCGATGCGCGGAGCGGTGCCGTCGGCGGTGCCCACATAGGGTGCGGCGGGCATATCCTCTCGCCCGACCCCGCCCAGATCGAACCGATCCTCGGTCAGGGCCGCATCGGTGACGAACGAGCCGGACACATCGCCGTTGACCGTTTGGTACCCGATCCCGAGCAGGATACCCCAATCGGAGGCGCCGATGCTGCCGAGGCTGCCCCGATACTCGAGGTTGCCGGAGGGCTCGATGAAGTCGCCCACGTCGTCGACGGCGACCGTGCCGTCCGCCGATGCGGAGGTGAGGGCAAGACCATCGGCGCCGAGTTGGGAGGTGGACCGATAGCCATAGTTCACGGTCGAGTCACCGTCATTACCGGTGGCGTCAACGCGATTGTAGCCATTGTCGTACGAGCGATTCACGGCGCCGCCGGTGGCGGGACCGGGCTGGCTGGTGGATGCGTGAAGGCCGAGGTTTCTGAAATTGACCGAGGTGTTGAGCAGGACGCCGCCGGTGAAGGCGAGCGACTGGTTCTGTGCCGAGACGTCGGACACGGAGCCCCATGCGACAAGAGCGGCGCCGGCGGCGGAGGCGAATCGGGGGAGACGTCCGGCCGGAGGAGTACGGTGATTGAGGGAACGATTGGGTTTCATGGACCGACTTCGATTCAGATTGAGAACGAATGGGAGCGAGTGGGAAGGGGAGTCATGGGAAATGGGGGAGCGCCGGGATCAGGCGAGGTAAGGGATGGTAAGGGGGCCCTGGGGCAGGACGGCGACGCGAGCCTGGGATCCGAGACGTGACAACTCGTCGGCGACCGTGGCCTCGATGTCGTGGCACGGGATCAGGTGGCAGGCCCGCACCACTTCGTCGGGGAGCGAGGAATGGACAAGCACGCGGGCGCGCCGTTGGATGAGGGCCTGGATTTGTGCCTGCCATTGTTCGGGACGAACGAAGCCTGGAGTGGCGAGCAGGGTGAGGATCTCCTCGGCGCTGCCCCCGCTGCGTAGGAGGTGGTCAAGGGGGCTGCCGGCGGGAACACCTTCCCGGCATTCGGCCGCCAGGATGAGGGTGCCGCGATCCTCAAGGATCCGGGCGCCAGCGCTCATGCCCTTGACGCCCTGGTAGAGATTCATGTCGAGCGGGTAACCGCTGTTGGTGGTGACCACGACCTCGAAGGGCGCCTTGACTTTCTGCATGGCGGACGCGCGCACGTATTCGATGCCGGCCTGGTGCGCGCCCAGGAGGTCGCCGGCGAAGACCCGGGTGATGGCGCGCTCCTCATTGAGGGTCACGTTCAGAAGGAAGCTGGGACCGGCCCGGAGGGCGATGTCCCGAAGTTCCTCCCAAAGGGGATTGCCGACCGTGACCCCGAAGGTGGCGCGCGGGTCGCCGATGTTTCGGTACCCGTGGTTGCTCATGACCGTCCGGAGCGCCGCCACGCCCGGCATGATCCCCTTAGGACCGCCGCTGAATCCGGCAAAGAAATGGGGTTCGATGAAGCCGGTGACGATTCGGAGGTCGGCTTCCACGGCGTGCCGGTGGATCAGGGCTGGGGTGCCATCGTGCGTGACCCCGAGTTGGACCATCGCCTCGTCATTCTCAGGTTCGTGGTTGAGGACCCGGTAGTTGCGGACGACTTCCGGCGTGAGCATGCGCTCGAGTTCGGCGGGGGTGTTGGGTCGGTGCGTGCCGAGTTGGTTGAGCAGAACGATGTTCTCGCGGGGATGCCCGGCGAGAGGCTCGAGGAGCCAGGGGATGATACGGTCATTGGGCGTCGCGCGGGTGATGTCGGTGAAGAGGATGCAGACCTTGTCGGTGGGCTTCAGCCGCTGAAGAAGGGGAACGGAGCCGATGGGGGCGCGGAGGGACTGGAGAACCGACGCCTTCTCGTCGGCAAGTCCGGGGCGGTGGGTCGGAGCGATGACCGTCGTGCGATCATCCGGAAAGGGGACTTCCAGAAAACCTTGGCCGTAGGCGAGGCGTACGTTCATGGACGGAATACGGGTGTTCAGGCAGGATTCAGCTATCAGCCTGCGCCGACCCAACACGGGAAGGTGCGGAAAGGGAAGGCGGTTGTTGGGGACGCGCCACGAGCGGGGTCGGAAAAGCCTCGCGCTACCAAGGTGTGTAACGCAGGCCGAGGGACGCGAGGACCTGGAGTGTGAGCAGAATCAGGCCCGCGAGGGCGAACGGACGGAAATCATCCACGGGCTCGGGTTGGCCGGGTTTGAGCTGGATCGGCTTCATCTCGTCGATCCGTTTAAAGATGTCGCGAAGCGACTGTGGATCGCCGGCGATGAATGCAGAGCCGCCCGTGGTGCTGGCCAGTGCGAACACTTCGTTGGAGGGCTGATCCCCGCCGACATGGATGTAGAAAACGCGGATGCCGTCGGCGGCAAGATCGTGGCCCAATTGCTCGGCGATGCCTCCGGACAAGTCGAAGCTCTGGCCGTCGGAAATCAGCACGAGCAGTCGGTCGCCCTCCGGGCGGTCGATGAGCACCTTGCGGACTTCGCGCAGGGCTTTGCCGATCATCGTGCCGCCCATGTAGGGGGGCATCTTTTCCGGACGGAGGAAGGGCGCCGCCAGGCGGATGGCGGAAAGATCGCGGGTGAGGGGCACCCAATGGAGGACGTCCGTCCCGAAGACGGTCAGTCCGAACGCATCGCCTTTCCGATACTGGGTGAATTCCTGGAAGGCGGCGATGGCGGTATCGGCTCGTGTTCCGGAGCCGAACGGGGCGCTCATGCTTCCGGAGACGTCCATCACGAACTGGATGTTGGTGACGACGCGTTCCTGTTCGGGAGGGGCAAGGCGGATGGGGCCCGCGAGGAGGAGGATGGCGACGACGAGCAGGGCGGGCGCGAGGAGGTTGGCGGATTGCACGAGGCGCCGGAGTCGGGTTCCGGGCGAGACGTTGGCGTGGTCGAAGGGAATGACGAGGCGAAGTCCGGGGCGTCGCCACTCCCATAGCCCCAGGACGAGGGGCAGGGCCAGGAGGAGGAGTACCCATGGATGGGAGAAGGACATGGCCGGAGCGCGTCGTGTGGAAGGTCAGGTCAGGGATCGTCGCGCCGCGGCGCTGGGTTGGCCGGGGGTGGGACGGGAAGGGGACGACGATAGGGTGCCAGGAGCGGTTCCAGATCCACGGCCTGTTGGGAAGGGCGCCTGTGGAGCCAGTCCTCGAGGAGTCGGAGAATGACGCCACCTTCGGGGTGGCCGCGGAGTTGGGTAAGGGATTGCGCCGGGGAAAGGTGCTCGAGGTGGAGTTGCTCACGCCAATGGCCGAGGACGAGCATCTCGAGCCGTGCCTTGCCCCCGGTGTCGAGGCGCCCGGTTGCGGCTCGTTCGATCAACGGGCGGAGTTGATCGGCGAGCGCGGGCGTGGAGGTTGGCGGGTTGGCTGGGGCGGAGCCCACCGCATGAGTGCGTTTCAGGAACGGGATCAGGAGGAGGACCCAGAGGATAGCGACCGTCACGAGGGCGACGCGGTAACCGCCGAGACGACGCCCGGCGGAGGGGGGCGTCGGAATCAGGAGTCCGTCATGTCCGGGGGGAAGGACGGAAGCGATGACGACCGGCAACGAGGGGAGGTCGTTGGTGGGTGAACCATCGCTGCGGACGAGATAGTTCCGGAGATCATGCCGGCCAGGTTCGAGGCCGATGTAGCGGAAATCGTAGGCGATGAGCGTGCCGTGGGGACGGGAGTCGGCGATGCGCAGGAGGATGGGCATCTTCGGGACGACGGGTTTTGGAACGAGCAGGGTTCCGGGGAGGTTGGTCTTGAAGCCGGCTTCGATTCCTACCGACGGGGGTGGGTCGACGGGCGAGGTGTTGGCAGCGAACAAGGCGGGGACGAGAGCGAGGGGGGCGAGCATCCAACCGACGGCGACCAGGAAGAACGAGCGCCGGAGCGTGCCTGTGAAGCGCATGGCCGTGCTCGGGTTCATCGACTGCCGCGTCCGAGGTGGTCGCGTTTTCGGAGGAAGAGTCGCAGGCGGGCGACGAATGTTTGGTGGGTGAGGAGGAGGAGATGGTCGATGCCGGCCTTTCGAAGCGGGGCGGCCGCCGCGTGAAGGTCCATCCAGCGGTCCCGGCCGAGCGCGACGAAGGCGTCCCCCGTTTCCGCCTCGGAAGCGCGGAAGATGCCCCCGCCGAGGGATCCGGTTTCGGCGGGATCCCGAAGTTCGAGGACGATGCAATCGTGGCGGTGGGCCAGGGGTTTCAGGGCGTCGAGGGCGTCGGGATCGTGGAGATCGCTGAGGACGATCAGCACGGTATTCTGAGGGAGGATGGCATCGAGTTGACGCAGCCGGCGGGCGAGCGTCGTGGACTCGTCGAAGCGGACACGGCGAAGGGCATGGAGCCACTGGTGGACCTGCGAGCGCGAGAGGCTGGGGCGGAGGTCGATGTGGCGCTCGCCGCAATCGAGAATGCCGACCGGGCTGACCCGATTGAGGGCGGCGAGGGCGAGTCCTCCAGCGAGTTGAACGGCCCAGGCGTACTTGCTGAGGGGCCGTGAACTGACGGCCATGGAAGCCGATGTGTCGACGAGGAGGTAGACGGGCAGGCGCTTCGGCGCTTCGTACTCCTTGACATGGACGCGGCCGGTTCGGGCTGTGAGCCGCCAGTCGATCGATCGGACGGGATCGCCGGGTTGGTACGCGCGGGATTGGACGTACTCAACGCCGGAGCCGAGGAAATTGGAGCGATCCGAGCCGTAGCTGAGGCTGTCGGCGAGCCGGCGGACGGCCAGCATGAACTGGCGTTCGTCGAGGGCGTCGTGGACCGGCGGACGGGTCATCGAACGGGTCATCCCATGGTGGACATGATCTCGTTGAGCACGCGGGCGCTGGTCTCGCCTTCGGCGAGGGCCTCGTAGGTCAGGCGCATGCGATGAATCAGGACGTCCTCGGCGAGGGCGTAGAGGTCTTCGGGAACGGCGAAGTCGCGTTGATGAATGAAGGCGCGGGCGCGGGCGGCCTGGACGAGGGCGATGCCGGCGCGCGGGCTGGCGCCCAGTTCCACCCGGGCGTGGCGCCGGGTTCGGCGGACGAGTTCGACGCAGTGTTTGACGAAGACGTCGCTGACGAAGACGCGTTGAACGGTGGTCATGGCCTCCACGAGCTGGCCGATGGTGGCCACGGGCGGCTGGTTCAGGAGATCGAACGCGGTCTGGGGAACGGCCCCTTGTTCGTCGTGCTTCAGGCCGAGGGCGAGTTGGCGTCTGAGGATTTCCTCCTCCTCGGAAGGGCTTGGATAGCCGAGGCGATGGCAAAGCATGAACCGGTCGAGTTGGGCTTCAGGCAGCTCGAAAGTCCCGCTCTGCTCGATGGGGTTTTGGGTGGCGATGACGAGGAATGGGGCGGGGAGCGGGTAGGTGGTATTTCCGATGGTGACCCTCCGTTCCTGCATGGCTTCGAGGAGGGCGCTTTGAACCTTGGGCGCGGCGCGGTTGATTTCGTCGGCGAGCAGAAGGTGGGTGAAGACGGGGCCCTGATGGGTGCGAAAGCCCTGGGTGCGGGGGTCGAGGATTTCAGAGCCGAGGATGTCGGACGGCAGGAGGTCGATGGTGAACTGGACGCGTGCGAATCGGAGGTCGACGGCGCGGGCGAGCGTGTTGACGAGGAGGGTTTTGGCGAGGCCGGGCATTCCTTGGAGGAGGAGGTGGCCACCGGTGAAGAGGGCGACCAGGAGACGTTCAACGACGGTATCCTGGCCGACGACGACCTGGGCAACGCGTTCGCGCAGGATGGGGACGAAGTCGTGGTTTGGGGGGGTCATGGGGAGGCCGATCCCGTGGTCGGCGGGCCGTCGACGATGACAGCGGTGACGACATCGGCGCCGACGTTGAGGGCGGTGCGGGCCATGTCGAGGATGCGGTCGACGCCGATAACGAGGGCGAT
>JBBQIU010000005.1:0-15743 GCA_038325245.1 Verrucomicrobiota bacterium | reverse complement strand
CCCCTTCCCGTCGATGAAACCCGACGATTCGACGATTTCGCCCACCGTCGGCGCCTGAGTGTCAAACCCGGCCTCACATGCCTCTGGCAGATCAGCGGCCGCAGCAACGTGCGGGATTTCAAGGAATGGGTCCGCCTCGATCTGGAGTACATCGATAACTGGTCCCTCTGGCTGGACGTGAAGATCCTGGTACGCACCATCCCGATCGTTCTCAAGGGCAGCGGAGCAAAGTAGGCCGGAGCCCAAGAACCGAAGAATCTTCCCGTTGATTACCAGGAATTTACGATTTTTCGGTTCAAGGTCCGTGAGCAGTTGAAAAAGGATCAGTTGGCTCTCCGTGCAACGTCCCAAATAACGACGAAGGCGGCAGACCGTTGTCTGCCGCCTTCCCGAAATCTCCATCGTTTACCGGCTAGACTAGCCTAGCCACCTCCCAGGTCGGGTGGGATCCTGGGAGAGGACAAACCTTATCAGGCCCGCGCCATCCGACGACGCCATACGAAACCGGCGATTCCCAACGCCAGAACGCCGCCCGCCATCATCGTACCCGGCTCGGGGATGATGAACTCCTCGATGAACGCCGAACCGGTCAGCACCGCGATGTCGCCGCCGCCGCTCAAGTCGAACGAGACGGTGATCTGCATACCCGTCCACGGACCAGGGACGGGGCCGGCGATGGGGCCCTCAGCATAGGCACCGTAGCCGTAGAACGATCCGGCAATCGCTGCCGGAAACGTCACGCCGAGTCCCACGTCCACGCCCATGTTCGTCAACGGAGCAATCAGATCGTTGACCTGCAGCAACGGACCCGTGGGGGTGAGGGAAACTCCGTCTCCGCTCATGTCCGTCAAACCACCGACAACGCTTGATCGGACGGTGGAGTTCGGAAAGCCGGTCGGCACAATCGGGGTCGCGAACACGAACAAGAACGTACTGGGCGCGCCAAAATCCGTTACGGCGAGTCCGTACGCGATGGAAGGATCCGGATTCAGGATCGTGTCGGACAGTTCCACCATGAATGCCCCCGTTTGCACAGTGAAATCCGGGACGAGCCAGATGGTCTTGCCAGACGCATCCTCACTGGGCACCGGGGTCGGGAGTTGATAGGCCACTCCGTCAACCATCATCGTCGCCGATGCACCCGGAGATTGTTGTGCCGTTGCCGGCAGGATCGCCCCAACCGCGAGGCCCACGCTAAGGTATTTAAACATCGTTTTCATATAGAGAACTTCGGTATGACCACCTTCGCGGGTGATTTCTACCTGCCCGACTCGCCAATGCAAGAAATTTCTAGTCGAACCTATCAACATCAGTACGGAGGTTGGCTCTTCCACCCGATCCGTTGACCGCTTTAAGTCTTGGTAGTTGCAGCCAAGTCGGGCTTTGCTTCGGCCAACGCATCCCGCTCCATGCAAGCTCTGCCTTCATCCCCCGATCGTCGTGGGTCTCCTTCGGATCATCCCCTGGCGCAACGACAGATCCCCGTTCCCTCGCCTGGTCGCGCACCAAGGCAGCGAGCGACCTCGCCGTTCAAGTGCGCCATCACAACCCTCGCCGCCCTCGCCTCGGTCGGAACCGCTGGGCTCGCCGGCGAGCATCACCTCAATGGCCACACATTCACCCTCCCCATCGGCTTCACCGTCGAACTCGCCGCCAGCAGTGACCTTGTTCCCCGGCCACTTGCCGGCAGTTTTGACGATTCCGGACGGCTTTACGTCACCGACTCCTCCGGGTCGAACAAGCCGCCTGCCGAGCAACTCAAGGATCCCCAAAGCCGGATTCTTCGGTTGGAAGACACCGACGGCGATGGCCGCTACGACAAATCCTCCGTCTTCGCCGACAAGGTCATGTTCCCGCAGGGTTGCCTATGGCACGAGGGCTCCGTCTACGCCGCCGGCCCTCCGAGCATCTGGAAGTTCACCGACACCGACGGCGACGGGAAAGCTGACCAGCGCACGGAATGGTACCAGGGTGGGATCCTCACTGGCTGCGCCAATGATGTCCACGGTCCCTACCTTGGCCCCGAGGGGATGCTCTATTGGACCAAGGGCGCCTTCGGGCGCCTCAACCTCAAGGATGCCAGGGGCCGCATCATTCAGGACCGCTGTGCCCACATCTTCCGGGCGTGGCCGGACGGTTCCGGCCTCGAGAGTGTGATCTCGGGCGGCATGGACAATCCCGTCGAGGTTGCCTTCACCGCCCTCGGTGAACCCATTGTCATCAGCACCTTCATCGATCTCAGTCAACCCGGACGACGCGACGGCCTCGGGCACGCCGTTTACGGTGGGGTCTTCGGAAAGATGAATGACGTCGTCGACGAACCCGCCGTCCGACGCACGGGGGAACTCATGCCGACGATGACCCATTACGGGCCGGCGGCCGCTTGTGCGTTGACGCGTTACCAGGGGGATGGCTTCGGATCGGCCTACCGCGACAATCTCTTCGCCACGCTCTTCAATCTCCGAAAGGTCACCCGGCACGAGTTGAAGCCAGTAGGGTCCTCGTTCACGACCGTCGACAGCGACTTTCTCGTCTCGGATCAGGTCGACTTTCATCCCACGGATGTCTTCGAGGACATCGATGGTTCGCTGCTCGTCGTCGATACCGGAGGTTGGTACAAGTTGTGCTGTCCGAGTTCCCAATTGGCGAAGGAGGATGTGCTTGGTGGGATTTACCGGGTTCGACGCACCGGCGCGCCAATCGTTTCGTCCCACATGCGTCGAGCGGCCTATGCCCGCCTGATCGCTCCGCCTCCCCTGGATGCCACCACTGAGGAAGGGGCGCTCAAGGTGGCCGCCCTCGCGGCAAAACCGGAGTCCGGCCCGCGCTTCCTAAGGGCACTCCACAGCCATGCCTCCAAGTCATGGGAATCGGCCACGTCGGCGCGCCTTACCCGCCTTGCCGCGGAGGGTCTGGGACGTCTTGGAGATCGCGGAAGCGTAGGGGCGTTGTTTGAGGCCGTCGCCACCAGCGGGACCTCGGACCGCTTTCTTGAACACAGCCTTCTGTATGCCTTGATTGAGATCGGCGACGTCGAAGGCACACGGCAGTTTATCACCTCCGCGGAACCGGTGGTGAGACGCGCCGCCCTGCTCGTCCTTGAGCAGATTGGGACGAACCCGACCCTTTCCGTGGCCGACGTCGTCCCGTTCCTCAACACGCCAACCGGACCACTCCGGGACACAGCCCTCTGGGTCGCCCGGCGCCATCCCGAATGGGGAGGAGCCCTCGCTTCCCATTTCCGCTCCCGACTCATCTCACCTGAGGTCAGCGACGCCGAAAAAGGGTCCTGGGAATCGATGCTCGACCTGCTGGCACGGCAAGGGGAGGGCCAGTCGTTCCTTGCAGAAACCGTCACGCAGCCTGGATATCGCGAACAAACAAGGACGGCGTCCCTTCTCGCCATGGCCAATGCCGGCACCAAACAACTCCCCACGGGATGGCGCGATTCCGTGCTTCAGGGGCTCCAACCGCAAGGAGCCGCCTCGGTCCAGCCCGCCATCCTGAGCGCGGCCCTCCGCGGGGTCCGCACCCTGCCCTTTCCGAAGGAAGGCGACCCCGCCATCACCGAGCGATTGCGGCGAATTGCGGCCAATCCTGCCATTCCAGCGCCGCTGCGCATTGAAGCCCTGAGTGCCCTTCCGGCCGGGAGCCCGTTGAATGATCCGGAACTCGCAGTCCTAGTGGAGGCCCTGGTACCGGGCAGGCCTCCGGGCGAACGCCTGGCCGCCGCCACCGCCATCCAGCGCGTGAGGCTGTCGGATGCCCAGCGTCTCAACCTCGTGCCCACCGTCGCCACCGCCGGGCCGATCGAGTTGCCACGCCTGATCACGGCCTTCAGCCCTGGCGGCGACACGGCGCTCGGAAACCGATTCGTCGCAGCCCTTCGGGAATCCAAGGCCATCCGTTCCCTTCGCCCCGATGACCTCAAGCCCGTCGTCGCCGGTTTTCCCGCTGAAATCCAGGCCGCGGCTCTGGCCGTGATCACCTCCGCCCAAACCGACGCCTCGCAGGATGGCGTGCGACTGGACACACTTCTGGCCGAAGTATTGAAGCTCGAAGGGGAAGTCCGGCGGGGTCAGGCGATCTTCAATAGCACGAAGGCTGCCTGCGCCTCCTGCCATCGGATCGGATACCTGGGGGGCGACCTCGGCCCGGATTTGACGTCCATCGGCACTTCCCGAACCGAACGCGACCTCCTTGAGGCCGTTATCTATCCCAGCGCCAGCTTCGTCCGCAGCTACGAACCCTGGATCGCGTCCAGCAGCGACGGCGAGGAATACAGCGGCGTTCTGCGGCGGGATACACCGGACGAAATCGTGCTCGCGACGGGCCCGGGGGCGGAATCCCGAGTGCCCCGCTCACAACTTACCGAATTGCGTCTGGGCAGTGTCAGCACCATGCCCGCAGGGCTGGATGAACAACTCTCGAAGCAGGACCTGGCGGACCTTCTCGCCTTTCTCAAGAACACCAAGTGGGGCGCCAACTGAACCGCCGATTCCCCTGCTCTGGCTCGGATTCAGGGCGCGACGAGGCGGATGAATGTCGCCGCCTGCGCCGCGGCGACAAGCGCCAGGAGAAGCCAGAACGCGAAAGTCCAGACCCCGAGGGATCGGCGTTGGACGGGAGCCAGGACGAAGCATAGAGAAGTATCGCCGAGGTGGATCTCGTCGCCATTTCGAAGACGATGCCGTTGAAATTCGCGCTCCCCCACGCGAGCCAAAGCACCACGACCCACTTCGGCAACCAGTCCCTCGCCGGGAACGGTGAGCAGGGTCAAATGGCGATCGAAAATTCCCGGTCCGCTCAGCGGCAGGGCAACGCCCGGGGCACGCCCTGCCACCCACGGAGTCCCGCCAATCTCCACGGACAGGGTCGGCTCCCCCGGTCGCCGCACGACAACTTGGAAAAGTCCCACTCGAACCCCTCGATCACCGCCCCCAAGGATTGCGTCGGGGCACCGTGATGGTGTCACCGGGCACAACCGGCACGTCGAGGCGTCGATTCCTTTTGGCCTTCCTTGAGTCAATGACGATTCGTTCCCCAGTGGAACGTACCAGTTCAACCCGTCCGCGAGCCGCGAATTCCGTGAAACCCTGGGCAGCGGCGATGGCCTGCAAAACCGTCAGTTCGCCTTCATAGACGAAGCGATCAGGGCGGCGCACCTCGCCGTCCACGTAAAACACGCGCCGCTCTGTCCTAACAGTAACGGTCAGGCGTACGAAATACTTCGGGACATAGGCGTCCTGGATTTCCTTCTGAAGCTGGCCGGGAGACTTGCCAGCAGCCATCAGGTTCCCGATCAACTGGAGATTGATCGTCCCATCCTCCTTGATCCGTTCCTCCAGATCGGCGGGAGGCGTGGCAATCCCGGAGAAATCGATCTGGATCAGATCTCCCCGCCGAAGCGAATCGGCCTGGACCGCTTTGCTGGCCCCTGTGGCAGAAGCCCCGCCACCCGTCGAACCCTGTGTCGAACCCGAATCCGAACCCGAACCGGATCCAGCACATCCCCCGAGCAAAACCGCCACCGCCAAAGCCCCGACAATCCGCATACAGGCGCCGAACCGGCGCAGTGAAAAAGGCAACATGGTATTCGGCTCCGACTCAGTACTTTTTCTTCAGGTCAATTCGGGAAAGCTCGGTTGAGCCGTTCTTCCCCTTCTCCAACTTGGCTTCGGCCGCCTCGTCCTTGTCGCGAGTCTGATAGTAGTCGTAGTAGTAACCGCTGTAGTAATAGTAGTTCTCGTCCTGAGACATGTTGATGTTATTGAGGACGATCCCCACCAGGTACCCGCCAACCTTCGAGACCATCTGCTTGGCGCGCAGTGTCATGGCCTGTGGATATTTGCGGTACTGGATCACTTGAAGCGAGATGTCCACCTCGCTGGCAAGGACGACGGCGTCGCTAACGCCCATGATCGGCGGCGAGTCGAAGAACACGAAGTCGTAGCGACGTTTCACTTCCCCGATCAGATCCTTCATTTGTTGGGAACTCAGGATCCCCATCGAACTGCTTGGCAACTTGCCGCTGGGCAGGAAATCGAGGGTGGGCAGAGAAGACGTCTGGATCACTTCCTCGAGCTTGTTCTGTCCGAGGAGCACGTTCGTCAGACCTTGCGAGTTCGAGACCTTCAGGAACTTGTGCATGCTCGGCCGCCGAAGGTCAGAATCGACGATCAGCACCCGATTGCCGTTCTGCGCAAAGACGACCGCCAGGTTGAACAAGGTGGTCGATTTGCCTTCGCCGGCGCCACCGCTGACGATGGTGATCGTATTGAATGTCTCGTCCTTGCGCGTGAAGAGCACGTTGGTTCGCAACACCCGGTAGGCTTCCGCATGGGGACTGTCCGGCCCTTCCTCAAGCAGGGAACCCACATTCTGGGGAATGACCCCCACAACGGGCGCTCCCAAGGCTCTCTCAACGTCGTCAATCGTCTTGACGGAGGTGTCGAGGTACTCAATGAAAAACGCGAGACCCACGCCGACCACCAGGCCCACAATCACACCGAAGGCAATATTCAGCGGAATGTTCGGTTTGACCGGCTTCAAACCCTCCTCAGCGATATCCGTGATCTGCACCAGCGAATTCCGGGGGATTTTGCTGTCAAAACGCTCCTGGGCCAGCTTCCGGTTCAGGACGTCGAGCATGATTCGGTAGTTCTCAACCTCACGCTTCTTCTCAAAGAACACCCGGTACTCCTTCTGGCGCTCCAGATCCTCCATCTTCGCGTCTTGAACCGCCTTATCGAGTTGGGCGAGTTCCTTACGGGTCGAGTCCACCTGAATCTCGAGCCCCCCAATAATCCCTTGAACCCGGGCTTCCACATCGCTCGTAATCTTCCCAAGAACCTTGGTGGCAGCCTGCATGTCCGGATGATCCGGGGCATGGGTGGTCGACAAACGGACCATCTGCCGCCCCAATTCCGCCTCCTGGGTCAGCGCATCCATTAGGAGCGCATCATCCCGGTAGAGGGTTGGCAGCGTATTGCGTAATTCCTCCCTCTTAAGGCTTTGCAGCTTCTCGAGAGTTGACCCGAAGCGTGCCACGCGACTGCTCACCTCGGTCCTCAAGCCATCCAGGCGCCGCACAGCGTCCGCCTCCAGCGTTCCCACGCTGAAGGAATCCATCATCAGATCCGTGATGTTGTATTTCTCCCGGAGCGCATCCAACTCCTTCTGCTTCTCGTCGACCTTGACCTGCTGGTCACCCATCGCATCAACGATCTTGCCGATCCCCCGTTCGGAGTTCCGCTCCCGTTCGGAGAGTCGACTTTCCCGGTAGACATCGGCGATCTTGTTGGCGATCTCGGAGGCTTCCGCCTTGTTGCGGCTGTAGACCCGGATCTCGATCATCGTCGTATTACGGAATTGCCGGACGTCGATCTTGTCCTTGAGAATTTCAAAGGTTTCCTGGGTCTTGAGGGTCCCCTGGTTCAGGTACTCCTTGGACCACCGCTGGTTCAGGCTGAGCATGTCGATGACCTGATACAGGTTGGTCTTCGACTGGATGACCTCGAACTCCGTCTGGAGAAAGAACATGTCCGGTGGACCCTGGGACGCCATCTGCCCGAGCAAAGGCACATCCGCGCTGTCCTTCTCGACCTTGATGCGCGTCGCGCTCATGTAGGTCTCCGGGAGCATATAGGTCACGACCGTCGTCGTGATCACCACCAGGAGGACCACCGCGATGATGACAGTCTTGCGAATCCGAATGATCCGCCAGTAATCCAGGAAATGTAACTTGGAGTCCGAAGGCTCCGGAGCCTTGAAGTTGTCCATAAAAAAAGAAGGGAGGCTAGAAATGGACTCCAGCCTCCCTCCGACTGCAAGTCAAGTTAAGGGGTAAATTCCCGAGGCAATCAAAACTGCCCGCGGACACCCAAGAACACCCGGTTACGGCTGTACGTCCGGTTCGAATCATCGGAATCGAGCCGGTCGTAGTTGTAGCCGGTCTCAATCGCAAAATACTGATTGATGTCGTACGTGAGGCTCACTCCAAGGATGTAAAGACCCTCGCTCTCATCGTCGTAGAGGCCGCCGTTGAACGATCCAAACTGCAACTGAGCCGTCCCGCGGGCCGTCAACTGTTCCGTCAGCTTGTGGCTGACCGTGCCATACGCGACCGCGGTCTCCTGATCCATCGTCAATTGCGAGTACAACGTCGGCGAAACCGCCCCAATCACATCCGTGCGGTTCCGGCCGTAGCGCCCGCCGACTCGGAAGTGGCTGCCCTCGGCGTATTCGAACGTCGTGCTGAGGTCACCGAAACCATTCCACTGATCCGGTTCACCCGGAATGTTGTCGTACGTCACGTTCTGAGCGCCACCGCGGGCCGAGACGAAGCAGTTCGGAGAAACGGTGTAGTCGGCGCCAGCGATAAAATAGTGCGACGAACTGTCACGGACGTCGGATTGGAACGGGCTTCCGACTCCGATAGCCTCGTCGGCTGTGAATCCCACCGACTCGTACCAGTACCCAGCAATACCCGCCAGGGTCGGCGTCAGCGTCCAGCGTGTCTCCGCCCGAATCAAGTGCTCCACCCGATCCAGAATGGCCGAGTAGCTCCCGATGCCTTCCTGTTCGAAATCGTAGAACGTGTTGCCGTATCCGACCTCAAGCCCGAACAACGGCGTGAACTGGCCGACGTACTTGAGATCGCCCAAATTCCGCAAGTTCGTGCCGTCCGCGCGGAGGAGGGTTACGGCAGTGCCCTGGTCCAGCAACGTCGGTTCGCTCGTGTACGCGAAATTGTCACTGACCCGGAGAACATGATTTTCCGTCAGCAGGTATTCACCGTTGAGATCGGCCATGAACCCATGGTCCCACGGGTCGTCATCACGGTCCTCAAACCAACGGCCCGAATAGTAGGCCGAAAGCTTCACGAGAAATTGTTCCCCCTGATGGCCAACCACAACCCCCGGCCGGATCTCAAAACCGAAACTTTCGCGGGCAAAGTCTTTCGGCGCGATCGTGTAGTTGTCGTCGTAGAATCCACGAAGGGAGGCACTCACCTCCCACCACTTCGTGTCATCGACCACAACCGCCTGGGCGGCGCACTTGGTCTGGAATCCAGCAACGGCAATCGCCGCCATGCCCGCAGTCGTTAGGATGTTCTTCATAAATGACTGAAAACTTGTCAGTTAACCCGCTTCGAGTCGCTGAAAAGTGCCCCTTCTGTAAGCTCAAGAGATTCGAGTGTCAAACCAATTTCTGGCCTCTCGCAAGGGCCTCCAGGAATCCCACCACCGGAGGGATCACGGACTTCCACCGAAAGTCGCCGGAACGCCGCCAAGCTTGCTCACGCATCTGGAAAAATCGAGCATCGTTTTCAATCATCCACGTGACCGAGTCCGCCAGCGCCTCCGGCGTCTCGCAATCAGTCACGCACCCCGTCTGCTCATGCACCGTCGAATCGATCAAGCCCGGCACCGGATAGACGACCGCGGACGTTCCCATCGCATTCGCTTCAATAACGTTCAAACCCCAACCCTCCCTCACCGACGGGTGAATCAATAGATGGCTCCCGGCGAGGATTTCCAATTTCTCCCTTTCAGGACGGTAACCGGCAAAAAACACCTGCGCCTCCAGCCCGAGCGCCTCCACCAATTCACGCAGCAAATGCCGATCGCTCCCGTCCCCCACAATCGTCAATTCCGCGGCGATCCCCCGGTCTCGCAACAGCCCGACGCACCGCACGGCGTGGTCCACGCGTTTGTTCGGTGCCAACCGCGACACCGTCGCCAGGCGCACCGGCGACTGGACCCGTTTCTCCGGCAAAACCGCCAAAGGCTCCACATCCACCCCGTTCGGGAAGACATGAACCCGTTGCACCCCATGACGAACGAGCCCTGCCCGAGTGGATTCTGAAGGCACCCAGAAGGGGACTCGCCGATACAACCAGTGCGTCCAACGCTCCTGAATTCGCCCCACCTCACTGGTGGGCCATCGATAAAACGAACGCCAGATCGGTCCCAGGATCTCGTGGACATACGCCACGCAGTTCGTCCCGCTCCACCAGGGCGCATACCACGGAATCCCGTGATGCTGGTCGATCACCAGGTCGAAACGCGGCTGGGTCCGGCACCAGTGACGCGCCGCCAGGGCCGATGAAAAGACGCCTCCGGATCGAAGGATTCGGATGCCGTCGATCTGCTCCTCGTCCGGGGCCCCGGGAAAGGCAAACGTGAACCAGTCGACCTCGTGCCCGCGTTCGATCAACCCGCGAAGGAAGGCCAGAGAGACACGCTCCGCGCCCCCGGCAAGCGGATTGCGGGGATCCCTCCAGTTGAGCATCAGGAATCGCATCCCGCCCCGTCTTTGCGCGCCCTTTGAATTGGCTCAGCGCCTACTCGACGACCGGGGCGGACGCCCGCCCTGAGCCCAGTGCATTCGCCTTCAATGCTTCGAATTCCAGATACCCCACCGCGACGTGGCGGATCACCCCGGCCTCATCCAGGAAAAACTTCGTCGGAATGGCTCGAACGTCGGAGTACGGCGCGGCTAATTCGACGTCCGCAAGGCTCGCGATCGGGTAGGAGAGGCCCCGAGCGTCAGCGAATTTCTTCAGCACAGCCCGGTCTTCCTGGCTCAGTCCAACGATCACGAGTCCGTCGGTACCCGATTCGCTCTGAAGCTGGCTGAGGTGAGGAATCTCCATGACGCAAGGCCCGCACCAGGTGGCCCAGAAGTCCAGGACCACCCGCCGCCCCTTCAAATCGGACAACTTCAGTTGTCCACCATCCAAGGTCCTCACCTCCAACTCCGGTGCGGCCTGCCCCACCCAGCGCGCAAAACCCATCGGCGATCCAGAACCCGGGCCGTGCTCCATCTGCATGGCGATCCGGGGCAACGCCACGGCGTAGAATGCGGCAAAACCGGCGGATGCAACCATTGCCAGGGCCGAAACCCAGACGCCGGACCAGCCCATGACGCGAGCGTCGGTCCGCTTCCGTAGGTGAAGGATCCCGAAAACCAGCCCGCCCAATGCCAACAACCCGCCCAGTACCACAACACTCCCGAGCAGCCCCAGAATTCCCGCGACCAGAGACGCCACTGCCAACCACGGAGACTGCGTCGGGGCCGGGCCCGCGCTCGAAGTGGAGGTTGTCGACTTCATGGAACCAAGCCCTTATTCCGGCACCGTCAGGGGGGCGACCGTCACGATATCCGACCATCGACCGGGTTGGGCCTGGCGGTGGACAAACAGGAATCCGGCCTGGGACGGCGAGGCTTCTGCGCCATCCGGCGTCTCATGAACCTGGAGCGCCGCGGCTCCACCGATCGCCACAAATCTGGTCTGGGCTCCGGCGATTCCGTACCGCGGCTGGTCCAGCTTGTGGCGCAGATAGAGGAAATCATCGTCCACCACAAAATCCGTGATGGCGCCGGTGAAGTAGTTGTCCCAGCTCAGCGCGTACCAATCCAAGGTGCTGGTGGCATCGAGCCCAAGCACGGCCAATGGCACCCGGAGGATCATGGCAGAGGCGTTGAGGTCGGCGTCCACGGGGAAGACCCCCAGGGTGGTCTCGGTGTTCAGATCGCTCACCAGGACTTCCGCGGCCCCAACCCCCGTTACCTCCGTGGTCAGAAGTTCCAGATCCTCCCATCCGTCGCCATCCCGGTCGATGTAGGCAACCACGCCCACGGGCGTCGCGGGATGGCTCCAATCGTGGTGGAACGTGAACGCCAATTCGAGGTTCGGACCCACCGCACGAACACCCACGGCTTCGAGATCCGGCCAGGCCTCGTTGAACCCGAAAGGATCGGGCTTGGGATAATCCACCGGGCTCGTCCCGCTCAGGGCGAACACCTCGGTCGTCCCGACGGCCGCGCCGTTGAGATTGCTCAGCGGGATCGAGCCTCCGACGTCGACGACGTCGTTCCCGATCGCGAGGTCCGCCGCCTTCCGGGGGAGAATGTGCCAGGGAAGCGAGAGCGAGTCGTCGGCATCCTGAATCTGGATGTATCCATCGTACTCGTGCCCGCTGAGCAGGGTGCCGTTGCCGCCCTGGGTTCCGCCATTCAGCGTCCAGTTCTGCAGCTTGGTGGGATCCAGGGTCAAGGTCACGGTCACCTCACCCGATCCTCCGGGCGCGACCTCCACGGTCGAGGCTGAGAAATCCAGCGTGACCGCTCCCGACGCCTGATCGTCCGCATAGCGAAAGGTCCGGCCGAGCGTAAATGTTCGAGTCTCATTCGCCAGGTTCACGACGACGAGATCCTTGGTCAGGGTCAACGGTCCTGGTCGGATCACCGGGTGGTATCCGAATGATAGCGCCGGCTGATAATCGTCGGGCGCGCCGCTCTCAATAGGGGGATCGACGACGAATGCGAATGCCTTCGCGTCCAATGCCCGGTCGACCCGGACCTCGCCCGCGCCGACGCGGGTGATGGGCGCCAAGACCCCGGGCGAAGATGCCGGATTGATCTGGACGTTTGGATCAGCGTTGTTCATCAGCAGGGCCTTGAGAGCCCACGGCGCCCAGAAGAGCCCGGATTCCTGCAGGGAAACACTCTGAATTAGGGCGGCCGCACCCGCGATGATCGGCGTTGCTCCCGAAGTGCCTCCGAAGGCTTCCTGACCCGTTCCCGTGCCGGCAACCGCCGACACCGATGCACCGGGCGCGCCGATCTCCGGCTTGATCGATTGGAACGAATAACTCGGACCACGCGATGACGTGCTCGCCATGCTTCCTGCCAGGGAAGTGAAGGTCGATGGGCCAAAGGCGGACTGCGCCCTCGGCGATCCAGCAATCAGGGACTTCAGAATCGTCCCCTCACCCTGGGTCACGACCAAGGTAGGAACAAACTGACTCCCATTTCCCTGGCTGAATGTCGGCGGTTCACCGGGGGCATTGTTGACCACGATGACGCCCACCGCACCGGCGCGGCCCGCCTTGTCCACCTTCTCGCTGACCGCGCAGACCCCACGGTCGATCACCACGACCTTCCCGACGATGTCGACCTCTGCAATCGGATAGCTGTCGCTCGGGCAGCCGCGACCGAGGTACACGGTCGTCCCCAGAACCTCCCGATCCAAGGGCGCCCAGGCAATCTCGGCCGTGTTAAGGATGTTCTGAAGGGTGGTCAACCTCCCGCGATTCCCCGCCACGGTTGTTCGGATCGAGTAGGACCTGGCGCCAGGAACCTGGGTCTGCGCAACGCTAATGGCGCCCGGAGCCACGCTGGGCGAATCCAGGACGTAAGGGCGATCCCCGTCATTGCCCGCAGCCGTGACCACCGTGATCCCGAAGTCGGTGAACAACTGGATGACATACGACTTATCGTCCTGAATCTGCCCATAGACGGAACCCAGCGACAGGTTGATCACGTCCACGGGCTCGTCGATGACGCTCAGAAGCTCGCCGTTTTCTTCCAACTCAAGGCTCCACTCCGGATTGTTGGGGTGCAGGCAGGCATCCAGTCCCAGCAGGATGGCAAAGCCGTTGCAAGCCGTGCTCACGGCGCTGCAGACCTTGAAGGCGTAAAGGGTGGCCCCGGGGGCGACGCCCTTGTGGGTTCCGTCGACGCTCGCTCCCGCGATAATGTCGGCCACGTGCGAACCATGGGCGCCATAATCGATTGGATCTTCGTCCGGTTCGATCGGGCCACTGCCGCCGCCCGGCCCCGTCGGCCAGACTTCACCCACGAAATCCCAGCCCCCGGCCACTTTCTCCGTCGGGAACAGGCTGTCCCGCGTTTTGTTCAGCGGGTCTGACGGGCCGGCGCCATACGCCGCGCCATACGCCTCGAGGGTCCCCGGGCCCCCGAAGTTCCGATGCGTGTAATCGATGCCTGAATCCAAGACGGCCACCCGGATGCCTTCCCCCGTCACGCCCGCCTGGTGGAGTCCCGCGGCCCCGATGTGGGGAATGGTCGCGGACAGTTCGATCTCAGAATCAATCACCGGCCGGATCGCCATGACGGTCGCCAGCTCCGAAATGGCGGGGAGACGATCGGTGTCAACGACCGCCAGAACCGCATTCTGCGACGCTGTGAGAAAACCCACCAACTGACCGCCTCCGTCGCGAATGAGCTTGGCAACCTCGGACTGCTTGACCCGGAGTTGACGCGAATAAGCGACTTGCTCGCTCCGGTTGAGCTTGAAGCCGAGTTGCTTGGCGTTTCGTCCGAGTTTGGCGATGAGGGGAGGATCCTGAAGTCGGACCAACACGTTCGCCTTGATCCCCGGAGACCGAAGGCTCGGGTGAATCTTCTGAAGAGCTGGGCGAGCCAGCAGCGACTCCGGCACGGCGCCCCGCCCCATGTCGCCAACAAAAACGAGGGCCGAGAACAGAACCGTTAGCATCAGTAACGAGCGCATGGGCATGATGAGTTGGGGTTGGGTTGCCTGGAGAAATTCGAAGGCGCGACCGGCCAGGGCTTCCACTCCGCAACGGCGTCCTCCTCGGCGCACCATGGCGAGTGTTCTAAGCATCGGGAGCGGCGGAACGCTTCATGAGCGGCGCTTTGGAATCAAGCAGTAATCCCTACCTTCCTTTTTCGGGACCTCAGGAACGCCCCGAGCCCCGACTTCACGAACGATGCGCCAAAAGCCGGATCAGCCTGTTCAAATGGCCTCCTGCCGGGGACGTACCAACGCCCCTGCTACCATTAGGTTCCAACACACCGATTCGGCTCGGACTGGCGTCAAACGCGGAATCGTCGCGCCACCGGAATCAGCAGGGCGCCAAGCGCCAGCATCCCCACCGCATACGTTCCCGATTCCGGCACGTACGGAATCGAGCGCGCGATGTTGAATTCCCCGAGCGCGTAATCGAACTCATTCGAAAGCGTGTCGCTCGAAATCGTGATCGAGAGCAGCGAACCACCCAGTGAAGCCCAGAATCCGAAGCCGGTTGCCCCACCATCCCCGTCCACGCTCTGCGTCAGGCTGGTCCCGTCATCAAGAACCGCCGAGATATTGAAGACGCCGAACGGACCCGGCTGGACATAGAACAGAAAGGCCCCCGTGTCCGCAGGGAGATCCAGTGTCACCGCAAACGGGGATGACAAACCCCCAGGCGGCGCTCCAAAAGGGGTCGCGTAAATGTCCCCGGTAAACCCATGGCTCCAGGTCGCCCAACCCGGGCTGTTTGCCTGCAGGATCTCCATCGCCTCGCTGAACAGGACCGCACCACCCAGCGGCGATGGAACGTCCAGGACCAACCCGCTTCGCGGATCGTCGGATCCAAGCGGGAAGGCTGTTAAGGGATACGGCCCTAGAACAGCGGGTGGCGGCGTCGTGCCTGTGGACACCGCAGTGCCCGCAGCGAACGAGGGTGCGACGGAGGCCACCATGGCAACACCGGTGATGACAAGGACGGTGAAATTCACGAATTGGGCGGGTTTTACGAATTCGGCTTACAGGGTATCCAAAAGCCTTAGAAGGAAAGGTAAGTCACCCCATCGGTGTCAAATCGGAACTTCAAAATTCTATTCCTGTCGAAGTTCAAACGAGCGGATCCTCAGGCGACGAACCCGAACCGGCGGGGCGGCGTTTCAAAATGAAATCCGAGTTTCCGTACAAAATGTAGTTGGCCCAATCTGACGAGTTCTCGTTCTTCACCGAACGGCGGCCCTCCCGAACGGCGTCGCCGATGGACTGCCCCTCCACCAGCAACTTGTAAAAGGTTCGGCTGAACGTCTCCGCCGCGGTGTCGCCAACCGGCCAATAAGTCCCGAGAAAATTCGCCACGCCACCTCGGATCAAGGCTGCGGCGACGCTCAGGTTCTCGACT
>JBBQIU010000004.1:0-18048 GCA_038325245.1 Verrucomicrobiota bacterium | reverse complement strand
CCCGCTCAAGATACCACCGCTCTAAATGGGACGCGGAAACAAGCGTGCGCGACTCCGGCTTGGACTGGACCATCCTCCGACCTTCACTGATTTACGGGCGGGAGGATTCATTCACCCGGTTGTTTTCGCGCATGTCGGACTTTTCACCCGTCCTGCCGGCCATTGGTGGCGGCCTTGCCCGGATGCAACCGATTGGCGTCGAACAGGTGGCCCAAGCATTCGTTCGGGCCCTCCGCCTGCCCCAGACCATCGGCGTAACCTACGACCTTTGCGGGCCCGAACGCCTGGCGTTGAGGGACATCCTGCGCACCATTCTCGCCGCGAGACAAAGGCATCGCCTCATCGTGAACCTTCCCTTCGCGGTCGCGCGAGTGCAGGCCCGGGTTCTGGAATTCTTGTGGCCGCGCCTGCTCCATCGCGCGCCGCCCCTGAATCGGGACCAGATCCTCATGCTCGAAGAGGACAATCTGGGCGATGGCTCGCGTGCCGATTCGGAATTGGGTCTTGTCCATCCTCCGTTTCAGGCCGCCCTGGAACGTCAGTTCAACGACGGCGACTCCGGTTCCGACTCCCCAGGAGCCTTGCCCACATCCCAGCGCCGACGTTAGGCTGCGCGTCCGTTTTGCCCGTCGTGCGAGGCGGGGCACTCATGAGAAAGCCTTCCCTACTGGTCATCTTTTTGACGGTTTTCGTGGACTTGATGGGCTTCGGAATGGTCCTGCCCCTCCTGCCGAAGTACGTGAGAGATTTCGGCGCGCCCGGGTGGATGCTGGGCGCGATCGTCGCGTCGTACTCGCTGATGCAATTCCTCTTCGCTCCGGCGTGGGGTCGCCTGTCAGACAGGGTCGGCCGGCGCCCGGTCCTCTTGGTCAGCACTGCGGGTTTCGTCGTTTCCTATTCGTTGTTCGCAGTGGGTTCTGGCCTCACCCACGGGCCCACGGCGCTCTTCGTCATTCTCCTTTCCCGCATTTTTGCCGGGGTGTGTGGCGCCAATCTGACGGTGGCCCAGGCGTACATCGCCGACCTGACCCCGCCCCAGGACCGCTCCAAGCGAATGGGTCTGATCGGCATGGCGTTCGGACTCGGATTCATCTTCGGTCCTGCGATGGCGGTGGGTGCCCTGCTCTGGATGGGACTGCCCGGTCCCGGTTGGCTGGCGGCGGGCGTTTGCCTGGTCAATTTTGTGCTGGCGAGCCTCTTCCTCGGGGAAAGTCTTCCGCGCGGCTCGACACCGCCTTCCCCGCCCACACGAGGCCGATTCGGCAATTGGGGCAACATCCTTGGAAGGCCCGTCATCGGCTTCCTTGTGGTGGTCTACTTTCTCTCGACCTTCGCCTTCACCTGCTTTGAGACCACGCTCGGACTGCTCGTCGCAGAGAATTTCCATTTCAGCCGCACGACGACGGATGGCGAAATTGCCATCGCGTTCCTCTTTGCGTTCTGTGGGTTGATCGGCGCGTTCATCCAAGGTGGGCCGATCGGACGACTCGTCCGCGACCTCGGCGAAGGCCGCTTAATCGCACTCAGTCTCGTGCTGGTCGGCCTCAGTCTGGCGCCGCTCCCGTTCATTTCCGGCACTTTGAGCAGCTCGTTCTCGGCCCTTTGGAACGACCCAACCGTCCCGTGGTACCGCTTCGTCGGCGCCCTTTTCTCCGGTGGAGGCGCACCATGGTGGTTGCTTCTGGTCACGCTCGCCGTCCTCTCCGCCGGCTCCGGCATGACCCGCCCACCCCTCTTCGGCCTGATCTCGATGCGCACGCCCGCCAATGAACAGGGCAACGCCCTAGGGGTCGCGCAAGGTGCAGGGGCGCTCGCACGCATCGCCGGGCCGATCTTTGCCAGCGCCACCTACTTCTGGCACCCCTCGGTGCCCTACGTCTTTTGCGGTGTCATGGCGGTCGTCACGGGGATCGTCGCGGCTTTCAACATCCCAAGCCGCAATCACCCTGCACCTTCCCCTCCCCCAGCGTCCGGATCTTCCTGACGCCCCGGCACCGGCTAAGGGCCTGTCTAAAATTCTACGACAGGCTCTCAGGGCCGCGGCGTCTCATTGAAGTAGATCTTCAAATTCTTCGTCGCCCGCCCGCTCGCGACAAGGTCCAGATCCCCATCGCCATCCAGATCCGCCGCCTGCAAGTCCTCGCAGGCCATTTGGTTGTCATCGATGACGTGTGTCTCCCAACGCGTCATCGCGTCGTCGATGGCCGAGTACAGCCGGACCCCGACCGCCTTGCCCGGCAGGCTCATCGCCCGCCAACCGGCGATCACCTGGTCCCGGCCTTGCCCGAGGATGTCCGCACAAACCAACCCATGCCCGTCGATGAGCGTCCCGTCGATCAACGTCCTGTTCCATAATCCGCCGTCTCCCGCCGCACCCGGCTGGTAAACCACCACCTGGTTCCCGTGCATGGGCTCGATCGTCGCAACAAACTCCGTCCCGGTCCTGGTGCGCCCGCTACGAACTTCGCCCGCCCCTGTGAAGTCCGGCATCGATGCTCCCGCAGACGCGATGGAACGAACCGTCCATCCCCCTTCGGCGGGCGTGAGCGCGAACACGCCCTCCCGCGAGGCAATGCGCAATTCCTCGGCCATACCGGCCGCGCCCGAGACGGAGTCAAAGTTATGAGTCGCATGCCACGAGTCATTCACGAGCGTGGAGGTCCACGCTGACTTCACGTCCTGCGGGCGATGATAGGCCAGCACCCGAACACCGTCCCCGGCGCCATTGCGATTTCCCCTCCCATGGAGCGGGACCGAGACGAGATCGAATCCCCCCGCCCGGTTCTGGGCCCACCGGATTCGATGAATTGTCGGGTCGTGGGCGAGTCGGATGGGTTCCCAACGTTGGGTGCGATCCTCCGGGGCCCTCAGGTAGAATAAAGCGCCACTGCCGATGGTATCGCCCGGATTCCAGCCTGCACCCGCCGCAACCTCCGCCTTGCCATCGCCATCCACGTCCCGCGCCGCAACGCAAACGTTATCCAGATCGGTCAATCGCTCCGCCATGACGTGGCGCTGCCAGTCCGGATTCCGGTACCACGCGATCACCTGCTTGTCGGCGAGAACGATGTCCCGTTTCCCGTCTCCATCGACGTCGGCGATGGCCAAGCCGTAGCCGATGGCCACCCGGTCATCGATCGTGACGTGACGGAACGCGGGAGCCGGCGCGGCGTTGGCGGCCAGGCAGGCCACCCCGACGACGAACGGGAACGCACCTCGGAAACGGAGGGGAATCATGAGACGCAGCCTACGCGGCCCCGACGCCGATGGCGAGTGGCCGCTGGTGGTCAGCGTCGGCGTCCCCACGCCTCAACGTAGGGGCCCAGGACCCGCATCCATCGCGCGTAGCCCGCCTCGTTCAGGTGGAGTCGATCCTGAAGGAAATAGCTCGCATCCGGCCGTCCATCCCGGTCCAACAACGACGTTGCCGCATCCAGGAAGTCGACCCTCCGCTGGGTGCCCACGAAGTTCTGGATGAGGCGATTGACCTCACGCTGTTCGTCGAGAAGAGCCTCGCGGGACGGGCTCGGCTTGATCGCCACAAATCCCACCCGAGTCCGCGGTGTGTGCTCACGGACCAACTGTACCAATTGCCGAAAATCAGCCAGCACCCGGTCCGGGGACTTGCCTGAAGCCACGTCGTTGTCGCCACCGTAAATCAACAGCAACCGCGGTTTGGCGGGTGCCACCATCCGTTCAAAGAATTCGTTCAGGTCGCTCAATTGCGATCCGCCAAAGCCGTTGTTCACGATCGCGTGTCGCGGGAACTGCGCCGCCACGTTGGTCCAAAGCCGGAAGCTCGAACTTCCATAAAGCATCACGGCGTCGGAAGGGGGCGGAGACCGAAGCGCCGCCGACTCCAGCGCGATCACCTCCCCCTCGAAACGATTCGTCGCCGCTGCAGACGTCAGACCGAAAAAGCACAAGACAACCCAAGACCACCGGAGATCTTTCCACATGGACATGGCTCCTTCCTATCCGCAGGGCGGCACGCCGAACAGCTTTCAAATGAGCGACGTGGACCGTGTCAGCAGGCGTCCGAAGGTTCATCACGTCTCCTCCAGAACCCGTCTCCCCACGAACGGCCGAAACCCGTCCCGGATCAGCGCCCTCTTTTTTTTAAGGTTCAACACCCGCCGTTTTTCCTGACCAATAGGCGCGTGTCAGAATTGATGCCCTCCGAGATTCAACGGCTCGTCCGAGCCGCCCTGGTGGAGGATGTCCGATCCGGGGATGTCACCACCCACGCCATCATCCCGGCCGCCTCACGATCCTGGGCGCACATGGTCGCGCGCGAATCGATGGTCGCTGCGGGGATGGCGTTCGCCGTGTCCGCTTTCCAGGCGGTGGATCCGGGGGTCGCCTGCCATGAAGTCGTTCCCGACGGAACCCGGCTGGCGGCGGGCAGCACCCTCCTTCGAGTCGAAGGCCCCAGTCGCGCCCTGCTGACCGGAGAACGAACCGCCCTCAATTTCGTCCAGCGCCTCTCCGGAATCGCCACCGCCACCGCCGCCTTCGTCGATGCCATCGCCGGCACCGCGGCCCGCATCCTCGACACCCGCAAGACGACACCCGGCTGGCGTGCCCTCGAGAAATACGCCGTCCGGTGTGGCGGTGGCATCAATCATCGCTTCGCCCTCGACGACCTGGTTCTCATCAAGGACAACCACCTCGCCGCCCTTCACGGCGCCTCCCCAAACCCGATCGCCGCCGCCGTCTCCCGCGCCCGCGCCCGCCATCCGTATCTGAAAATCGAAGTCGAAGCGGACACCCTTGAACAGGTGTCCCACGCGATCTCGGCAGGCGCCGACATCGTCCTCCTCGACAACATGAATCCCGCCCAAATGAGCGCCGCCGTCCGCCTTTGCGCCGGGCGCGTCGCCACGGAGGCCAGCGGCGGTGTGCGACTCGAAACGGTCCGTGACATCGCCGATACGGGTGTCGACTTCATCTCCGTCGGAGCGATCACCCATTCCGTTCGAGCCATCGACATCGGGCTCGATTTCGAGCACGCAGCATGACGCTCGACGCCGCCATCCTTACCGCTCTTCGCGCCGGCCCGTGGGTTTCCGGCGCGGACCTTTCGGCCCGCCTCGGCGTCACCCGCGCCGCGATCTGGGCGCGCATCGAGGAACTCCGAAGCGTGGGCTACGAGATCGAAGCCAGCCCCCACAGCGGCTATCGCCTTCTCGACTGCCCCGACCGCCTTCACGCCGATGACCTGCTCTCGCGAGTCGGCGATGTCCGCGTCGTCGGACGGGACATCCGAGTCTTCCAGGAAACCAGTTCGACCAGTGACGTCCTCGAGAAACTCGCCCGGGATGGTGTCCGGGAAGGCCTCGCCGTCTTCGCCGAGTTGCAGACCCGTGGCCGCGGTCGCCTCGGACGCCAGTGGATTTCGCCTTCCGGCCGGGGAATCTGGTTCTCCGTGCTCCTCCGCCCGGCCCTTCGCCCTCAGGCAGCCACGCGCCTGACGGTCGCCGCCGCCGCCGCCCTCGCCCGAGCCCTCCGTCGCGAGGTTCCCCTCCGCCCCGAGATCAAGTGGCCAAACGACCTCATGATCCACGGTCGAAAAGTCGCCGGCGTGCTCACGGAACTAAGCGGCGAACTTGACTCCGTCCGCCACGTCACGCTTGGCATCGGCATCAATGCCAACCTCACCCAGGACGACATCCCGGAATCGCTCCGTGGTTCGGCTACCTCGCTCCGACTGGAACTTGGTCGCCCCATCGATCGCGCCGCCCTCGCGGCGGCCCTTCTCCAGGAACTCGACGCCGCATACGCCTGCATCACCGACGAGCGGTTCTCCGCCCTTGCCGACGAGTGGTCCCAGCAATGCACCACCCTCGGCCGGAACGTCTCGGTCCTCAGCGGCAACCGGCGCATCGTCGGACGCGCCGAATCCCTCGATAGCGAAGGAGCCCTCCTCGTGCGAACCCAGTACGGGCGGCTGGAACGAATCGTCGGAGGCGACGTCACTCTCGAGAAATGAGTTCACGAACCCCCGCCCAAAAAGGCCGCATTCTCCTCCTCGACATCGGCAACACCCATTGCCATGCGGGAATCGCCTCCCCCGGACGCCTCCTCAGCCACTCCGATATTCCCACCGCCACCCTCCTCTCCGGCGACGCCCGGGCCGACATCGCGCGCTTGATCGGTGAACACCGCCTCGACGGAGCCGTCCTTTGCAGTGTCGTCCCCGCCGCCACCACCCAGGCCTCTTCCCTCCTCCAGATCGAGTTCGGCCTCACCCCCCTCATCCTCACCCACCAGACAGTCCGCGGCGTCGGCCTCGATTATCCCCACCCGGAAACCATCGGCCCCGACCGCCTCGCCAACGCCATCGCCGCCCGTCACCTCCACAACCCGCCCACCGTCGTCGTCGATTTCGGTACCGCCGTGACCTTCGACATCGTCGACCGCGCCGGCCGGTACGTCGGAGGCATCATCGCCCCGGGTCTGTCCGCGATGACCGACTACCTGCACGAGAAAACCGCCCTCCTGCCCCGCATCCGCATTCGCGACATCAAATCCGCCATCGGTCGCAGCACCGAGGAAGCGATGCTCATTGGCGCCGTCCATGGGTACCGCGGGCTCGTCCGGGAACTGATCCACACGCTCCGCCGCGAACTGGGCGCTCGACGGCTCCCGGTCGTCGCCACCGGCGGCTACGCAGCCCTCATGGCCCGGGGCATCAAAGAAATCACCTCCGTCCGACCCAACCTCACCCTGGAAGGATTGCGCCTGCTCTGGCGCGAGCATCACCCCGAAGAAGTGTGAACGATTCGGTTGGAATCCATGGCCCTCAACGCTTCAAGCCCGCGCCCGCCTCCGCCACCAACTTCAAGGCCTCCTCGACGAAGATCTCTCCCGTCCCCTCTCCGAGACACGTGCGGCTGATGTAGTCGTACCGCTTGAATGCCCCCCAATCCTCCTTCGTGAGGATGTAGCCGAACGCGTCATTCGTCAGTCCCAGCAACAGCGGGTTCTCCCCTCCCATCTTCCGCTTCAGGTACGCCCCAATGTTCGGCAATGCCTCGCCCGGCACCGTGAGCATTCGCGCATTGCCCAACTGAACCAGATTCACACGCGTCGCCACCCGACCATCCGCCTCCGTCCGGTAACCCATCGGCGAACCCTTCATCACCGCCAGGATCAAGGGCGACTCCACAGGGAAACGCACTTCGCGGGCGTGGCATTCCAGTCGCGCCTCCCGCTGAAGCGGGGCCGCGGAAACGAGTCGCAACGCTTCGTCGGCGAGCTTCTCCCCGATCCGCACACACTCCGCCCATGTCTGAACGTCGCGTCCATCGGGTCCCCGGCAATCGGCCGTCACCATCCCGCCCAGCGCCCCATTGAAAAAGATCCCCGTCCCCCCTCCGCTCGCCGCGAGCCGGTCGTAAAGGGGTCCCACCAGATCCGGGCTGCAGATTCCCTGCCGATTCCCTAGGACTTCCGGATGCACGGCGTAGTTCACGAGCGTGCAACGGACCCCCCCGTCGTCGCCCACGAACGCCACAACGCTTCCCCGCGGATCAAACAGCCCTTCCGCATAATAGTTGTAAGCGATCCGCCCCCGAAACTCCCCCGTCGCCACTTTGATCGAAACCGGCTCCAACCGCCCCAGAGCTTCCTGGATCGCGTCCGCCGCCCGATCGGCCACGGAGTGGAGGTAGCCGAGGTCCGCCGAGGTCTTTCCGGTGCCGTCCGGAAACGCATACGGGTCAGGGGCGCTGTGCGTGTGAGTCGCGCCGATGAGGATGTTCTCCGCCGCGACTCCCCGCACCCGCGCCCGCACCCGGTCGCCCAGGACCGCCGGAAACCCCAGGAAATCCGTACTCACGAACGCCACCGTCGTGTCGTCGTCCGCCACCACCAGGGCTCGGACCGTCAACTCGCCTTCCTTTCGGACCGCGGGTTCGGAGCCTCCCACGCCTCCGGAGAGCGGCAGCAGCGGATCCGGCGTCACGACGCGGACCGCAATCGCCGCTCGCAATCCGGCGAAGGCCGGTCCACCCGCCAACAAGAACGCGGCCCAAACCGCCAGCCAGAATCTCAAGCGCATGAACCCCGTGTAGTCCATCCCGCGCGCAATGTCTCCCATGAACCCCGTTTTCGCCACAGGCACGGAAGAGGACCGTAGCGCAGACAGCCCTGTCTGCCGTGCCGCCGGTTGCCCAACCGGCAGGGGCAACCTCGACCGCAATCGGACCCGCAGGCAGGGCTGCCCGCGACACAGCAGGTTGGGCAACCTGCGCTACAACCTCGTCCGGCACTGTCCATGAACCGAACTCGCCCTGGAGGGTTCCGCTCCGTCGGAATCTGTTGAACCCTAGCCCCAATCCAATCCTCGGCGTCGACGGAGCGGCGCCCTCCATCGCACGGTTCATGGTCCCAATGCGTGTCCAAATTTTGGAAAACGCCGCTACCCATGAACCGAACCCGCCCTGGAGGGTTCCGCCCCGTCGGAACCTGTTGAACTCTAGCCCCAATCCAATCCTCGGCGCCGACGGAGCGGCGCCCTCCATCGCGCGGTTCATGGCTGCAATGCGTGTCCGATTCTTGGAAAACGTCGCTACCCATGAACCGTTTCTTTACGCCGACGCTGCGATAGAATGGCGCCGATGAAACAGCACAGTGGCGCTCTCGGTGCCGTGTCGATGCTGGCCTTCACCTTCCTGCTGTTCGTTCACCCACCCGACTGACAACGTCCCGTCAACGGATGAATCGCATCGAGCAGCGCTTTTCGGACCTTCAAGCCCGCGGCCAGAAAGGTCTCGTCGTCTATATCGGCGCCGGCGACCCGAACCTCGACGCCACCCACGACCTCGCCCTCGCCTTCGACCACGCCGGTGTCGACATCCTCGAACTCGGAGTCCCCTTCAGCGACCCACTCGCCGACGGCATCGTCAATCAACTCGCCGCCCAGCGCGGACTGGCAAGCGGCACCACGCCGGCGCGGGTCCTCGAAACCGTCGCCAGAATCCGACGCTCCTCCCCGATCCCCATCGTCCTCTACATCTATTTCAACCTCCTTCACCGCGTCGGACTCGAACGGTTTGTCGCCGACGCCGCTCAAGCGGGCGTCGATGGGCTCCTGATTCTGGATCTGCCGCCCGAAGAATCGGACACGTACGAGGCGCTCATGGAGAAAGCAGGGCTCAGCAACATCTACCTGATCGCCCCCACGACCCCGGAGAGCCGGATCGAACTCATCGCCCCCCGCGCCCGCGGTTTCATCTACTACGTCAGCCGTGAAGGCGTCACCGGGATGCAGACCCAGGTCAGCGACACGATCGCCGCGATGACCGCCAGGATCCGGGCCCATTCCCAACTCCCCATCGCCATCGGCTTCGGCATCTCCGATGCCGACCAGGCGCGCGCCGTGGCCGCCCACGGCGACGCCATCGTCGTCGGTAGCGCGGTCGTCAACCGGGTCGCAAAACTCGGCGCCTCCGCCGACCTCGTTCCCGGCGTGTCCAGTTTCGTCCGTTCGCTCGCAACCGCCATCAAGCCCTGAACTGTCATGAGCAAACCCACGCGACAACCCGGCAAGGCTGCCAAGACCCTCAAGCCGTCCACTCCTTTCTCGCGCGCCGCGCGCGGAAAACCAGGATCGAAGGCCGTGTCCGCCCCGGCTTCCACCCCAGCCCAAGCCAAATCCAGGGCGAAGATCCGGGGCAAGGTTCAACCCAGGACGGCACCGCCACTGAGTACCACCCCAGCGAAAGCACCCCGCCCCGCCAGCACGAAAACCGCCGCGAGCGACCGCTTCGTCATCATCATGGCGGGCGGACGCGGCGAGCGCTTCTGGCCCGTCAGCCGCGAGAAGACGCCCAAACAGCTTCTCACCCTCCTCGGCGATCAATCCTTTCTTCAACAGGCCGTTGAGCGCGTCCTTCCCCTGGTCCCCATCGAAAACGTCCTCATCATCACCAACACCGCCCAGTCCGCTGAGGTCCGACGCCAGCTCCCGAGGCTTCCCGCCGCCAATGTCATCGCGGAACCCGTCGGCCGCGACACCTGCGCCGCCGTCACCCTCGGCGCCTCCCTCGTCGGCGCCCGCTCCACCACCGGCGTCATGGCCGTCCTCCCCGCCGATCACGTCATTCCCGAGGGTCGGAAATTCCAGCAAGTGCTGAGTGACTGCTTCGATCTCGCCAGCCGGGGACAGGTCATCGTCACCATCGGGATCAAGCCGACCGAGCCCGCGACCGGCTACGGCTACATCCGGGTGGGCGACCCGCTGCCCCCACCCAAGGACGCCAAACCCTACAAGTCCACCTTTCATCGGGCCCAGGAATTCAAGGAAAAGCCCGGATACGATACCGCGCTCGAATACGTCCAAAGCGGCCAGTACCGCTGGAACGCCGGCATGTTCATCTGGTCCTTCGTCACCATCACCCAGGGTCTCCAGGCCCACCAACCCGAGATGTTCGAAGCGTGCCAACGCTGGTTCGACGCCGCCTCCGCCGGCCCGGCCAAGCTCGCCCGCACCCTCGCCGCCGAGTACCCCGATGTTCGGAAGATCTCCATCGATTACGCCCTCATGGAACATGCCCAAAATGTCATCGTCGCCGATGGCGACTTCGAATGGGATGACCTTGGCGCCTGGAATGCCCTGTCACGACATCTCACGGCCGACCCGGAAGGCAACTGCGCGGTTGGGGATTTCCTCCACGTCGACGCCGCCCGCAACATCGTTTTCGACGCTCGTTCCGCCAGCCGCCGCACCCCCATCTGCGTGGTGGGTCTGCGCGATGCCATCATTGTCCAGACCGACGACGCCACCCTCGTCGCGCACAAGACTCAGTCCCAGAAGATCAAAGAACTGGTCAAGAAACTCGCCGCAGACCCCCGCCTCGCGAAGCTTGTCTGATCGAGATGGAGAGCCCCGTCCGGATACCCCCTCCCAGGTTCCCCGTTTTACCGACAAGTCTAGGTTGCCAGCTCAACGTCCCCCGCGACCTGTTCCACATCCTCCAGACGAGGGTGGAGGTCGACTTTTGAGCAGTCGCGCGCTTCACCCGGGGCACCAGCGTCAATAGCCTTTGAATTCCGCTCAGGCTTCACTATCAGATCACCAGCAATGACACCAAACCGATTCCCTCTTCGCAGACTCGTCACGGCGACGGCGCTGGGCGCAGCGCTGGCCCTCCTCCACCTCGTTGCAGTCCCCCCGGCCGCGGCGGCTGCGGAGCTGGCGCCCCTGCCCGTCAAACCCCCCGCCCCCACCCTCAAGGGAACCCCCAGCGATCTGCCTTCCGGGCCGAATGTCGAACCGCCCCCCGATAAACCCGCCCTGCCGTTCATGGCGCCAAAGGGCGTCACCAACGTGGCCGCCGTGAAAAAGGCCACCAGCAGCGTCAAGCCATTCACGGGCGCTCTCGCCCAAATCACCGACGGCACGAAGGAACCCGAGGATGACCAGGTCGTCGAGATGCGCCGAGGCAAGCAATGGGTGCAGGTCGACCTCGGTGAGCCAGCAAAAATCTACGCCATCGTCGTCTGGCACGACCATCGGTACCTCCAGGTGTTCCACGACGTCATCATCCAGGTGGCCGACGACCCGGATTTCACGCGGAACGTCCAGACGATCTTCAACAACGACGTGGACAACTCGGCCGGACTCGGCATCGGAACAGACAAGGAGTACTTCGAAACGAATCGTGGCCGCACCTTTGACGCCAAGGGTGTCGTGTCCCGCTACGTCCGCTGCTACACCGCGGGCAGCAGCCTCAGCTCGATCAACGTGTGCCAGGAAATTGAGGTGTACGGGCTGCCGGCGAATTGAGCGGACGGGATCGTGAACCGCGTCGTTTCCATGCATCGCTGGCTGGCGCTGACACTGCTCCTGGTGGCCGTGGGAGCTCTGGCCCTGCGGCTCCCCCGGTTGGACCGGCGCCCCATGCACAATGATGAGGCCGTCAACGCCATTCTTATCCAAGGTCTGTGGGAACGGGGCGAATACCGCTACAATCCCGACGAATACCACGGCCCCGCCCTCCACTATGCCACCCTCCCCTTCATCTGGCTGAGCGGGGAAAGGGACTTCGACCATCTGTCCGAGCGCACGCTACGCAGCGTCATCGTCGCGGCGGGTGTGGCGCTCGTGCTCCTTGTCTGGCTGCTCCGCGACGCGCTCGGGCCGCCGGCCACCGCCGTCGCGGCAACACTGCTGGCGCTTTCCCCGGCAATGGTTTTCTACAGCCGCTATTTCATCCACGAAATGCTGTTGGTGTGTTTCACGCTGCTGCTGCTGGGGGGAGCCTGGCGACACCGGCAGACAGGAAAGGCGGGTTGGGCCGTCGTGGCGGGTGCGGGACTGGGCCTCATGCATGCCACCAAGGAGACCTTCGTCATCACGCTCGCCGCGATGGCCTTGGCCGGCACCGTGGCCGTGGCATGGAACCGACGGTATGACCCTACGACCCAGGGTTGGCGGGCGGGGTGGAACCTCCAGCACCTCGCCCTCGCCCTGGGCGTGGCCGCTTCCGTGTCGCTCGTGCTGTACACCTCCTTTTTCACCAACCTTCGCGGACCCCTCGATTCGCTGGCCACCTACCTACCCTGGCTTCGCCGGGCGGGAGGCGCCTCGCCCCACATTCAACCATGGCACTACTATTTCGAGCGACTGTTCTGGCATCACCCGGATCGCGGCCCGATCTGGACCGAGGCCTTGATCGGTGGACTTGCCCTGGCGGGTTCTTGGGGGGCCATCCTTGGCCGCGGCCTCGGCGCCACATCGGTCGGATTCGCCCGCTTCGTGGCCTGTTTCATGGTGGCGATCGCCGCCGCTTACAGCGTGATCCCCTACAAGACCCCGTGGTGCCTGCTGAATTTCCTGCTGCCGATGATTCTTCTCGCGGGAATCGGGGCGGCAGCCCTGGTCCACCTGGCCCCAAGCGCTCCCTGGCGGTGGGGCGTGGGCCTGCTCCTCGCTGCCGGCGGCACGCATCTCGGCTGGCAGGGCTCGCGGGCGAGCCACGAATTCGCGAATCACCGAGGCAACCCCTACGCGCATTCCCCAACCGTCCCGAACGCCCTCGAGTTGACCGATCGCGTGAAGGCCATCGCCATGGTCAGCCCGCAGGGTGTTCAGACCGAAGTGAAGGTGGTCGCCCCCGAAAGCGAGTACTGGCCGCTGCCGTGGTATCTGCGCCAGCTTCGAAACGTCTGGTGGCTGGACACGCCGCCCGAGCCGCCCTACGCACCCATCATGATCGTCGCGGCCCGCCTGCAGGCCGCCCTCGACGAGAAATCCAACCGAGGTTGGCTGAGCGTGGGCTATTACGAAGTGCGACCACGCGAATTCTTCGAACTCTACGTCGAGTTCGAGCTGTGGAAGCGGTTCGTCGAGACCCTGCCCCGTCCTAACGACGACGAATAAAGCCGCTTCAAACCCGTTGCCGGCCCCTTTCAGCTTGAATGGCCCGCTCAGCCAGTCAGGTTTTCGTCGCTTACCCACCGGATCCACATGAAGACCGCAAACCCCACTCGGACCTCCCTCAACCGCCGATCCTTCCTCGGTCGTCTCGGCACGTTCGCAGGCGGCGCTGTCGCCCTGCCCCAATTCATTCCCGCTCGGGCCCTGGGTCGCGGCGGCGCCGTGGCCCCCAACGACCGCATTGTCCTCGGCGCCATCGGAATCGGCGGACGCGGATCCCACGTGCTCGAGGCTTTCGTCCATGAACCCGGCGTCCAGTTTGCCGCGATCTGCGACGTGAAGGCCGCCCGCCGCCAGGCCGTAAAGAAAATGGCCGACACCCGATACGGAAACACGGACTGCGCGATGTATCGTGACCTCCGCGAATTCCTCGCCCGGCCGGACATCGACGCCGTACTCATCGCCACGGGACCGAACTGGCACGCAGCGGCCTCCATCCAGGCGGCCAGGGCCGGCAAGGACGTCTATTGCGAGAAACCCTGCACCAAGAACATCGCGGAGAGTTTCGCCGTGGCCGACGTGTTCCGCCGCACGGGGCGCGTATTCCAGGCCGGCACGCAGCGCCGCAGCCTGCCGAACTTCGCCTTTGCCGCCGAACTCTGCCACACGGGCAGGCTCGGAAAACTCCACACGCTCCATGCCCATCCGGGCGGATTGGGCACGGGCACCAGCGGCTGGCCCACGCCCGAACCCGAACCCGACAAGGAGGAAGCCGATTGGGATCTCTATCTGGGACCCACGGCGTGGCGCCCGTTCAACCGCAGCCTGCTGAACAACGGCGGCGGCTTCGAGAAAGGCGGCGGCATGGTCGGCGGTGGTTGCCTGGAATGGGGCTCCCATTGTGTGGACCTCTGCCAGTGGGCCAACCAGTCCGATGACACCGCCGCAGTCGAATACTGGCCGGAGGGAAACCAGTTGCACGCCCTCTACGGCAATGGCGTGAAACTCATCATGCGCAACGACGGCTGGCTCCCCCTTGGCTCCTGCCCCGTGCGCTACGAAGGTGACGCCGGCTGGGTGGAGACCGCCGACAACGGCGAGGTCGCCGCCCATCCTCCCGAGTTGATTGACCCAACACGCCCCAAGATCGGCGGTTACCCAGCCAACTTCCACGTGCGGGATTTCCTGGCCTGTGTTCGCACCCGCGCGAAAACCCGTGCGAACGCCGATGTGGCCTGCTGGTCGCATATCACATGTCACGCCGCCAACATCGCCCTGTTCCTCGGCCGACGCGTGAAGTTCGACCCGAAAAAGCACGAGTTCATCGGTGACGAGGAAGCCAACCGACTCCGCTCCGAAGCCCTGCGAGGTCCGTGGAGACTGTGAAACCAGGCCCGTTGCCTCAACGCACCCCTTAACGTAGGAAGATCATGAAGCCCACGAATCAGTTCCCCGGACTCGCGTTCCTCGCCGCCGCCCTCGCGGCACTTGCCCTCGCCGCAACGGCCCCCGCGGCGGATCCGCCGACCGCATCCGCCGACAAGGCGCGCCAGGCCATCGCCGTTCTCCAATCCGACGCGCCCCCCGCGGACAAGGCCCTGGCCTGCAAACAACTCGCCGTCTTTGGCGGACCGGAATCCGTTCCCGCCCTCGCCCCCTTGCTCGGGGACGAACACCTCTCCGCGTGGGCCCGGATTCCCCTCGAAGTCCTGCCCGGCCCGGCCGCCGATGACGCCTTGCGCGATGCGATGGGACGGCTCTATGGCGACCTGCTCGTGGGCGTCATCAATTCCATCGGCATCCGCGGCGATTCCAAGGCCGTCGATCCCCTCATGGGCCGCCTGAAGGACGCGAACGCCGACGTCGCGTCCGCCGCAGCCGTTGCCCTGGGCCGCATCGGCGGCGCACCGGCCGTCAGCGCCCTGGAAGCCTCCCTCTCCACCGCGCCGGTCGGCGTTCGGTCAGGCGTGGCCGAAGGCTTGATTCTCTCTGCGGAGCGCTTTTCCACCACCGGGCGGGCAGCGGATGCCGCAAGACTCTATGACGCGGTACGTCGCGCCGACGTGCCTGCGCAGCGCATCCTCGAAGCCACACGCGGCGCGATCCTCGCCCGCCAGACCGAAGGCCTTCCGCTCTTGCTCGAAACGTTGCGCTCCGCGGACCGCGACGTCTTCGACATCGGATTGAGCACGGCCCGCGAACTGCCCGGCCGTCCGGTCACCGAGGCGCTGGCGGCCGAGCTGGGTCGCACGCCGCCCGAACGACAGGGCCACGTGCTGCTGGCGCTCACGGATCGCGGCGACGACGCCGTTTGGCCAGCCGTGTTCGGTGCGGTCAACAAAGGTTCGAAGTCGCTTCGCCTGGTGGCCATCGGCCTTCTGGAACGTCAGGGCAACGTCTCCGCCCTGCCGGTCCTCCTGGAAGCCGCCACAGATAGCGACACGGAGGTGTCCCGGGCCGCCAGAACGGCCGTCGGCCGCCTGCCAGGGAAAGAAGTGGATACCGCGCTGGTTGCACGGCTGCCGCAAGCGTCCGGGCCCTCGCGCCGGGTGCTCGTGGAACTGGCCGGACAGCGCCGCCTCTCCGCCGCCGTGCCGGAGTTATTCAAAGCCGCAAACGAAGCCGACCCCACACTTCGCAGCGCCGGCGTGAACGCGCTGGGCGAAACCGTCACCGCCGCCGAACTGGGCACTCTCGCCGACCTGCTCGCGAAGGCCAAATCCGAGGACGACATGGCCGACGTCGAAGCCGCTTTGGACTCCGCTTGCACCCGACTACCCGACAAGGCGAGATCCGCAGATCTCTTGCTGGCACGTCTCCCTGCCAGTTCGGCCCCGGCCCGCTGTGCACTGCTGCGCGTGCTCGGCACCGTCGGCAGCCCGAACGCCCTCGGCGCGGTGCAATCCTCCCTGGCCCACGGCGACGCCACCGTGCGCGACGCGGCGTTCCGGGTCCTTGCTGACTGGCCAGAGCCCGCCGCGGTTCCCGCCTTAATGGACGTCATCCGCAGCACAACGGACGAGACGCAACGGACCCTCGCCTTGCGGGGGGCCGTGCGATTGCTGGGCGTGGGGGACCAACCTCCCGCCCAACGCCTGAAAACCTACGGCCAACTCCTGGCCCTGGCCCGGGGCGTGGACGACCGCAAACTCGTGCTCTCCGGCCTGGGCGCCATCCCGGACCCGGCCGCGAGCAAGCTCATTGAACCTCTACTGGCGGAAGCCGCGGTGAGGAAGGAAGCGGAGTCGGCCCTGCTAAGCCTCGCCGGGGCTCTCGCCGGCTCGGCCCCTGCCGAGGCCAAGGCGCTGGCCGCCAAGCTGAAGGCCGAGTCCCAAGACGCCGCCACTCGCGAGCGGGCCGCGCAAGTCCTCCAGCGCATGGACAAGTTCGAGGATTACATCATCGCCTGGCAATTTGCCGGAGCGTACACGCTGGCGACCGGCGAAAGTGGCTCGCTCTTCACCAGGGAATTTCCCCCGGAGAAAGGGGACAACACCGTGGCTTGGCGTCCCCTCACCGCCGGAACCCAGGAAGCCCGTCCTTGGATGATGGACCTGCTCGCGACTCGAAGTGCCGAAGCCCATTGCACCGGCTACGCCCGCACCTGGGTCTACTCCAGCGTCGCGCAACCCGCACGGGTCGAATTCGGGACCGACGACGGCCACAAACTCTGGTGCAACGGCGAACCGATCGCCCAGGCCGACCGCGGAGGCGCCGCCGTCCCCGGCGAGTTCCAGACCGTTGTCTCGTTGCGCCAAGGTTGGAATGCCCTTCTCCTGAAGGTCGTTCAGGACACCGGCCCCTGGGAGTTCTGCCTGCGTCTCCGCACGACCACCGGAGCAAAGCTCGAAGGCCTCCGCATCCAGGCCGCGCCGCCAGATCGATAGACCCCGCCAGTGGGGTCGCCCAAAGCGTTCCGACTTAAGGTCGGTCCGCGCTCCAACGCTGCCGCGTCCGCTCTCGCGAAATCCTTCATCCCGAGGGCAATGGGGTCAAGTCCCGACATACAACAAACTAGACTCTCGACGCCCACGCCAGCTTCCACCGAAACCGAAGAGTCTCTACTTCAGTCTCGACCCCATTGCCCCCATCTCCCGAGCGTGGAACCTCCATTTGTCGCATGTCGGGACCTGACCCCATTGCCCACTGACCCCTCTGCCCACCCTGGAAATGCGGGGCGTGGTTCAAGGCACCGTGCTCACGCGAAAATAGAGAGACGGCAGGTCCGTGAGATCTGGGCCGTATGTGGAACGAGTCGTAGGCCCGGTGGCAGTCACGGAACCCACCAACGGAACCCACCGGAGGTCGTTCAGGGCGCTCTTGCAGGCCACTGCGTAGTTCCTGCCCTCCAGGCTCGACCAGGTGATCTCGATGCTCTGATCCACCACCCGATAGACCGACAGGATGCGAAGGACGGAGGCCGGATCGGACGGCGAGGTCCCTGCGATGGTCTCGTCGGCGTCAGGCTGGCCGTCGGCGTCGGTGTCCAGAGGCACCGCGGCAACACTGACGTTCATTTGGAAGGCGTTGTTCCGTTCGTTGCTCTCGCGGACGGCCTGGAACGTGTCGACCTCCGCCCGCACGACGTGCAAACCGGGCGTCGCCACCCAACCCCCGCCGGACACGCTGGATTCGCATCGCACGAGGACGGACGCGTCCGG
>JBBQIU010000003.1:0-18102 GCA_038325245.1 Verrucomicrobiota bacterium | reverse complement strand
GGCAGAGGTGGCCGAAGGCGAGACCCCGGCTGAGGAGGAGGCGCCAGCCGAAGAGGAAAGCACCACGGAAACCTTCGTTATTGATATGAGCAACCCGGCGTCCCCGGCGGATTACGATGCGGCGTTGAGGCAGCAGGACTTCGTCAAGGCGACCGATGTTGTGCTGCGGATGGATGCGCAGCAGGTGCAAGGGGCGGACACGCTCAACCGGATGCGCGAGCTTCAGGATGAAGTGGCCCGGGCTGCGGCGAACGGCGATCCGAAGGCCCGGCAGGCGGCGGAAATGTTGCGTCGTATCGGGCGTCTGCCTCCGAGTCCGGGGAGGTGAGCGGGCGTGCCGACGGGATCATCTGGACCTTCGACGCGTCCTTCTGATTTTGCCGATGTTTAGCGAGGGCGACGACGAGACGTCCCCCCATGAAGAGAGCAGCTGCCAGGAGCAGGGCCCCGGAGATGTGGGCGGTTCGAAGCAGCACCCGAGGCGAGAATCGCCCATGCCCGAGTGACACGGCATAGCCGAGTTTGGTGAACCACGTCAAGGCGCCCATCCCGATGCCCGTGACGACGGCGATCTTGGCGGGCCAGGTGGGTTCGACCCATTCGTGCGCGACGCAGGCCGCCGCAAACGCGATCCAGAAAAGAAGGGTGACCGGGTTGCCGAGGACCCGAACGAAACCGGTCATGAAAGCGGTATGGGGATTGAGCCGTTTTTCGACGAGTTCGACCGCGTGGGGTGTCGCGGGCATTTCGCGGGTCATCAGGTAGCGGAAGCCCATCACGGAAACGACCCCGAAGCTGACCAACTCCATGACGGCGCGGATCCAGGGCGACGTGAACAACTGGGCGAAGCCGGCAAAGGCGATCCCCGAGTAGATCAGTTCCATCACCACGGCACCGAGGCCGATGAAGAAGGCATACCGGAATCCGCGGCGGGCTCCCTCGTTGATGATCGAGACGTTGACGGGTCCGACCGGTATGCACGCGAGGTAGCCAGCCGTGAAGCCTGCGCCCCAAGGGATCCATAAAGCACCCAACTCGGTCATGATGCTACCGGCCCGGAGCCATCCCCGGGACCGTCCTCGGTGGACGACTCGGAGTCGTCGTCGTCGTATTCCAGTTCCTTGCGCATGCGCCGGGAAATATGAGGACGGATGAATCCATAGAGCAAATAGGAGGTGAAGACGATCGGCAGGACGACGGGCAGGACGCGCTTCCAGAGGATCAGGAAGACGCCAACGAGACCGATGATCATGACGGCCTTGATGAACGGTGTGCTGGTCCGCCAATTGATGTTCTTGAAGGCCGGATAGCGGACGCGGCTGACCATCATGAACGAGAGGAACACGAGGATCACGGGGAGCAGGTAACGCCACCAGCCCCGGGCGAAGTCCTTGGCCTCAAGCCAGAGGATGAAAAGGGTCAACGACGCCACCACGGCGGCGGCGGCGGGAATGGGGAACCCCGTGAACTCCTTGGAACCTCCCGAGGGTGCGTACGTGGCTATCACGTTGAATCGCGCCAGTCGGAACGCGCCGCAGAGGAGGTAGATCGAGGCCACGAACCACCCGAACTCAGGATGCTTCTCGAAAACGTCGGCCAGGACGATGCGATGAACGAGAAACGCCGGCGCCACCCCGAAGGACACCACGTCCGCCAGTGAATCGAATTCGCGCCCAAACGGACTTTCGAATCCACCCATCCGCGCCACCCGTCCGTCGAGCAGGTCAAAAATGCACGCGAGCAGGATGTAAAACAGGGCTTCCCGGATCCTGGCTTCAAACCCGGGGGCGCCGATTTCGGCCTCCACGATTCGGGTGAGCGCGAGGAAACCGCAGAAGAGGTTGCCCGCAGTCAGGAGGTTTGGCAGCAGGTAAATTTTCAGCCTGCTGTCTTCATCCTCCGACCGGTTGGTAGATTCGACGGACGCCATGGGTCTCTGCCGCTTTCCAGGCGGGGACGCTAACCGGGCCTCCAGGAAAGGTCTCGCGCGAAATGCTCCCTTCACTTTTCGGTTTGTCCCCGTGCCTTCCGCCTTCCCACCATGGCCTCGCAACGTCCCGTGAAGAACATCGTCTATTTCGATCTCGAAACGCAGAAGTCCGCCGAGGAGGTGGGGGGCTGGCATCGTATCCGCGACATGCGGATGAGCGTCGGGGTCACCTTCAGCACGGCCCGCGGCGGGTATCGGATTTATCCCGAGAAGGAGGTCGACGCATTGATCGAGGAGTTGAGGCGGGCGGATTTGGTCGTTGGGTTCAATCACCAGCGATTCGACTACGAGGTGCTTCACGGGTACACGGTCCTGGATCTGACCCAGGTTCCGACCCTGGATCTGCTCGTTGAATTGCAGAAGGCCCTCAACCACCGATTGACCCTCGACTCCGTCGCCTCGGCCACGTTCGGGACAGAGAAGACGGCCGACGGGCTCCAGGCCCTGAAGTGGTTCAAGGAGGGACGCCTCATGGAGATCGCCGAATACTGCTGCTACGACGTCAAGATCACCCGAATGGTGCATGAGTTCGGGCGGGATCGGCGTCAGTTGTTCTACACCTCGCGCACGGGACAGGTGATGACCGTGCCGGTGTCCTGGGAATAGCGCTCGCCGCCCCCGCCCGCGGCATTACGATCTCCCAACACATCCCTCCATGAATGCCACCCAGTCCCGTCGGTCCTTCCTTCATACCACTGCCGCCGCCGGGCTGGCCCTCGCCGCAGGACCCGGCCGGCTCATGGCCGCCGAGGATAAGACCGGCTTCGCCTTCGTGGGGTGCGCCCACATTCATACGCCGGGCTTCGTCAGTTTGCTCAAGGGCCGCCCCGACGTGGCGGTGAAGTACGTCTGGGACCATCAACGGGCCCGGGCCGAGAAACGGGCGTCCGACCTCGGAGCCGAGGTCGTGGAGAAATTGGATGTGATCTGGGCCGATCCTCAGGTCCGCGCGGTCGTGATTTGTTCTGAAACCGACCGCCACCCGGCGCTGGTTCGAGCCGCGGCCAAGGCCGGAAAGCACTTGTTCGTCGAGAAGCCCCTGGGAATCACCGCGGCGGAGAGCGTCGCCATGGCCCGGTCGATCGATGCCGCTCAGCTACTCTTCACCACCGGGTACTTCATGCGGACCGACCCGAAGCACCTGTTTCTCAAGCAGCAGGTCGAACGTGGGGCTTTCGGCACGATCACCCGGGCTTCCGCCTGGAACTGCCACAACGGATCGCTCGGCGGTTGGTTCGACGAAAAGCCCAACGACCCTGCGAATTCCTGGCGCTGGATGGCCGATGTCGAACAGGCGGGCGTCGGGGGTTTCGGCGATCTGGGAACGCATTCGCTCGACATCCTCATGTGGATGCTCGGCGACATCGCCGCGGTGACCGCCGACGTCCGGGTCGTGACAGGGCGATACGGCCCCAAGACGGACGAGACAGGACAGGCGCTTATTAAGTTCAAGGGCGGCGCGATGGGTTCCCTGACGGCCGGCTGGCTGGATGTCGCCAATCCGGTGACGTTGATGATCAGCGGCACGAAGGGTTTCGCATCGATAGTGGATGGCAAACTCAGCTTCAAGAGCGACCTCGTTCCGGGTGCGAAGGGTGACCGAACCTGGACGGAGTTGCCTCCCGCCCTGAAGGCGCCCCTGCATCAGTTTGTCGATGCCGTGCGCGGGGTGGGCGGTCAACCGCTGGTGACGCCCACGGAGGCGGCGGCCCGGGTGACTGTGATGGAGGCGATGTATAAGTCCGCCAAGGCCGGGAAATGGATCAAGCTGGCTTGACGGTCGCGCGACCCACCCACGCGAGCAGGACCTGGGTCAATCCATCCGTATCAGGACAAGGGATGACCGAGGACGGGGCTTCGCATAGCGCGAACCCCGGGCCCCAGGCATCGCCGTTCAGGACGCAGGCATCTGTCCCCGCTTCACGCAGTTGACGCCATGCGGCTGACAATGCGGCGTCGCGCACACCGTCGAGTTCGTATTTCCAACCGACAATGCGCGCCTTGGGAAACCAGCCGCGCAGACCGGGAAGTACCTTGGTGGCGGGCTCCAGTTCCAGGGTCAACCGGCCAGACCGGGTCGGGAGTTTGCGAGCGGTCACCGGGGCTCCGGCCTCGGATCGCACTCCACCCAGCTTGAAGTCACAAAGGGCGGCCGCATGGAATACGGCGTCGGTCTCGAGCCGTCCGTGAAAGGCCGAGAGAACGGATGCGAGCTGGTCATTGGTTCCGAAGGGATGGATGTCGGTGACCGACAGCGGGAGTGGAGCGGTGGCCATGTCGCCACGGAACACGGTGACGCGGTGGCCTGCGGCGGCGAACGCATCGGCCAAGACGGACCCGAGCCGGCCGGAGGACGCATTGGTCAAACGGCGCATGCCGTCGAGGGGTTCCCAAGCGGGTCCGCAGGTGATGACGAGGTTCATGGCAGAGGCCTCAGCCGGCCTGAACGGCGGTGAGGGTGGCCTCGAGCGAGGGCACGTCGGCGACGTTGTGGATCCGGGCTTCCGGCGCGATGCGTTTCATGAAGCCGGTCAGGGCCTTGCCTGGCCCGAGTTCGATGAAGCGGGTGAAGCCCTGGGCGAGCAGCCAGCGAATGGAGTCCTCCCAACGCACGGACGCGCAGACCTGTTGCACCAGCAGATCCTTGATGGCCGTGGGATCGTCGTGAGGACGGGCGGTGACATTGGCGATCACGGGCACGACCGGCGGAAGCAGGGTCACTCCAGCCAACTCGCCGGCGAGCCTGGCCTGGGCACTGGCCATGAGGCGGGAGTGGTAGGCGCCAGCCACGGCCAGGGGACGGGCCCGCTTGGCTCCCCGGCTCCTGGCCAATTCACAGGCCTCCTGGATTCGTTCCGATTCTCCGGAAATCACCAGTTGTCCGGGACAATTGATATTGGCCAGTTCCACACCCGCTTCGGCGCAGACCGCGCGGGTGGGTTCCTCGTCCAACCCGATGACCGCCGCCATGCCGCCCCGGGTGGCGTCACAGGCTTCCTGCATGGAGCGCCCTCGCAGGCGGGTGAGGCGCAGACCGTCCTCGAAAGACAGTGCTCCCGCCGCGGCCAGCGCTGTGAACTCGCCCAGGGACAAGCCGGCGGTGGCGTCCCAGCGCAGGCCGGGGAGATGAGTGCGGAGAAGGTGGAACGTCACCCAGCTCACGAGGTAGATCCCCGGTTGCGCGTTCTCCGTCCTGGTCAATTCAGGCTCGGGTCCCTCGAAGCAGACTCGCGCGAGGTCAAATCCAAGGACCTTGTTGGCTTGATCGAACAACTCCCGTGCGGCCGGAAACTTTGTTGCCAGGTCGGCGCCCATGCCGACGATCTGGGCGCCCTGGCCGGCGAAAAGCAGTGCGGTTTTGCTCATCGAAGGGTCGGAGTGAATCAGAACAGGTTCCTTCCGCAAAACCAGAAACCGCGAACCGGCGCGGATTGCAGGGTGCGCCCTTCGAGAATCAGAGGTCCAGAACCTGAAGGTGTTTGGCTTCGGCTTGCGTCGGGGAAAGTTCGCGCTTCTACGACCCCATCTTCGGGTCCTAGATTGCGTGCGCTTTGGGCAACCGATCTGTCGAGACGGAGCCAGGTTCCTTGGTTTCCGCCGTCTCCGAGTCTCCCGCGGCCAGGGTCCTTCGGTCACGGATGGAGAGGGGTGGGGTGTGTCGATGGGGGGACTTGTCGGCTGCGTCCCATGCGTTCGTTGCGGCGCTGATCCGGCATTGCCGGCATGGACAGACGGTGGTCTGGGTGCTGGAAGGGTTGAAGGCGCAGGAGGCGGCGCTCCAGGACATCCAGACCTGGATGAGGACCGCCACGGGACCGGCGCCGGCCGCGCTCTTTTATCCCGATTGGGAGATTCTTCCTCACGAACCCAAGCTGCCGCATGTCGATGTCATCTCGGACCGGTTGGGCGTTTTGGGTGAGTTGCAGAAGTCGCGAGCCACGAGCGAACCGTCCTTTCTGGTGGCGTCCGTCACATCCTTGCTTCAACGGACGTTCTCGCCGTCCGAATGGGAGGTCCGGCAGCGGCCGCTCCGGGTTGGGGACCGATGTGATCCGCTGGATCTCGTGGAGTGGCTTGAGGAGCAGGGGTACGAACCTGAGGCCCAGGTCACATTGAAGAGCACGTTGGCGCTGCGGGGTGGAATCCTGGATGTCTGGCCGCCTGGCGGACCGTGGCCGGTGCGGATCGAGTTCTTCGGAGACGAGGTTGAGTCGTTGCGGGAGTTTGACCCCCTGACGCAGCTATCGAGGGAACGGCTCCAGGCGACGACCCTCTCGCCGGCTGGGGAGCTGGGTCTGTTGAAACGGATGGCGGCGGATGGCACGAACCCGGGGGCGGCATTGGGCACGCTGCTCGATCATCTGCCGCCCAGCGCGATCCTTCTCTGCTCGGAACCGGAGAAACTGCGGGAACGGGCGAGTGCCTATGCGGGGCAGGTCCCGGCGGGAGACCCGTTCTTCGTGTCGTGGGAAAGTCTGCTGGCGCAGGCGGAGGACCGGGGGCACACGGTGGTCGAGTTGGTGGAGGGATCCGGTTTCAGCATCGAACGGCTGACGACCCAGGGCGAAGGTGTCGGCCTCACGGAAAGCTTTGGGACGGCGGCGGAGGAAATGCCCGCGGAGACCGTGCTCAAGCTGGAGGGCCTGGAGAACTATCGTCCAATGGGGACTCGTGTGCCGGAGGCGGCGGTGGCGGAGGCGCAACGTCGCGAATTCTTCGCGCAGCTTCACCGGTGGTTGCGTCGGGGAATCGCCGTTCATGTCGTCTGCAACAACGACGGTGAACGGGAGCGTTTTCTCGAGATCTGGGCGGACTACGGCCTGACGGGTCCTTCCGGAAGCGTTCCGGAGCAGGGTGGGCATTCCGGTGCGGGGGAAGGGTTGATCCTGCACGTCGGGGCCATGAGCCGCGGTTTTCTCGCGGAAGCCGCCGGTTTCGTGGTCGTCACGGATGCGGAGATCTTTGGTCGCTACAAGGTGCTTCGGCCGCGCCGTCTAAAATCGGCGCATGCGCAGACCTCGCGATCGTTGCTCGACATCGACTTCACGGAACTCGAGGAGGGCGATCTGGTGGTCCATGTGGAACATGGGATCGGTCGGTTTCTGGGTCTCCAGACCTCGCCGGTGTCCCAGGGGCATCGGGGTGCGGCCCAGGGGCCGGGCTTGGAGTGCCTGGTCATTGAGTACGCTCCGGCAACGCCGGAGCAGCCGGCCCCGCGGTTGTACGTCCCCGTGTCGGAGGCCCACCTGGTCGGGAAATATGTCGGGGCGGGAAAGGCGCGACCGCCATTGAACACACTGGGCGGGACGCGTTGGGCGAAGGCGCGCAAAGACGCGGAACGGGCGGTGGCGGATCTCGCGGCGGAGCTGCTGGAAATCCAGGCGGCGCGGGAGACGGAGCCCGGCCACGCCTTTCCGCCAGACACGGCGTGGCAGCGGGAATTCGAGTCCTCGTTCGTGTTCGAGGAGACTCCCGACCAGGTGCGGGCGATCGACGCGGCGAAGCGGGATCAGGAACGGCCGCAGCCGATGGATCGGTTGATTTGCGGGGACGTGGGTTTCGGCAAGACCGAGGTCGCGATTCGGTCGGCGTTCAAGGCGGTGATGGGCGGCAAGCAGGTGGCGGTGCTCGTGCCGACCACCGTCCTCGCGCAACAGCACTACAACACGTTCCGGGAACGGATGAGCGACTACCCGGTGCGCATCGAGCTTCTTTCCCGGTTCCGAACGCGGCGGGAGCAGGGGCAGGTGATGGAAAAGCTGCTGGCGGGTTCGGTCGACATCGTGATCGGGACGCATCGACTGCTCCAATCCGACGTGCAGTTCAAGGATCTGGGGTTGGTGGTGATCGACGAGGAGCAGCGGTTCGGTGTGATGCACAAGGAGCGCTTCAAGCGGCTGCGACGAACTGTCGATGTGCTGACGCTCACCGCGACTCCGATCCCTCGGACCCTGCACCTGGCCCTGAGTGGCGCGCGCGACATGAGCACGATCGAGACGCCGCCACAGGACCGCCTACCCGTCGAGACGATCGTGTCGGCGTACGACGAGCGCCTGATCCGCGACGCGATCCAGCGGGAGTTGAATCGGCAGGGACAGGTCTTCTTCCTCCACAACCGGGTGACCACGATCGAGACGGTCGCCCTGAAGCTGCGGGCGCTCGTTCCCCAGGCGCGGCTCGTGATCGGGCACGGGCAGATGGACGCGGATGAACTCGAGGAGGTCATGACGCGCTTCGTCAATGGCGAGGCCGACGTGCTGGTCTCCACGACGATCATCGAGAGCGGCCTCGATATCCCGAACGCCAACACGATTATCATCGATCGCGCAGACCGGTTTGGGTTGAGCGAATTGTACCAGTTGCGCGGCCGCGTGGGCCGTTACAAGCACCAGGCCTACGCCTACCTGCTCCTGCCGCGCCACGCGCAGTTGCTCACGGAGGCGCGAAAGCGGATCGCGGCGATACGCCAGTACTCCAGCCTCGGCAGCGGATTCAAGATCGCCATGCGCGACCTCGAGATTCGCGGCGCGGGGAATCTCCTGGGAGCCCAACAGAGTGGGCATATCACCGCCGTCGGATTCGAACTGTATTGCCAGTTGCTTCAGCAGAGCGTCTCGGCGCTCAAGGGGGAGAAGGTCCGGCCGCGAATCGACGTCCAGGTGCGCCTGGATTTCCTGCCACTGAACACGGCAGAGGAAGCCCTTCCGCCCATGGCCTCAGGGAAGGGCGCCCACGCATCCGAAAAGACCGCTGCCACTCGCGGGAACTTGGAGGTGAAGGAGCCGAAGATTCGAACGTTTGCCGGGTTGCCGGGATCCTACGTCCCGGACCCGCGGCAGCGGGTGGATATCCATCGGCGTCTGGCGCAGATCATTGAGCCGAGTCAGTTGAAGCGGCTGAAGGCGGAACTTCAGGACCGGTATGGGCCACCGACGGCTCCCGTTGAGTTACTGATGCAGGTGGCCGAGCTTCGGTTGCTGGCCGCCGGTCTGGGCGTCAGCTCGATCGAGGCCCGCGAGGACAAATTGATACTGATCCGGGGGGGCGGCCTCTTGCAGTTGGGCGGTCGCTTTCCAAGGCTGACCAAGCGGGACCCGAAAGCGCGGTTGCAGGAGATCCGGCGTCTCCTGTCGGCGCTTCCGCCGACGCGTACGGGGTAGGCGGGGGTGGGGGGCGGTTGCCAGTTATCGGTGGTCAGGAGCTACTGATCACTGATCACGCACGACCGACCCATCACCCATCCACGGGTGTCTGGGCTGCGGCTTTGCCTCGTTCCTCGTTGACGAAGACGAGAAGGAAGCCTCCGACGATGAAGAAGATGCTGATGGCGAGCAGCGCGGGCCTCTGGCTGCCGGTCAGTTGGGAGAGTGTGCCGAAGACAAGCGGGCCGAGGAAGGCGAGGGCCTTTCCGGCGATTCCAAGAAAGCCGTAGAATTCCGCCGCGTTCTCCTTGGGCGTGAACAGCGAGACGAGGCTCCGGGTCACGGATTGGGTCGACCCGATCCCCAGGCCGGCGAGGAAGCCGACGACATAGAACGACCCCTTCGAATGCGAGAAGTAGGCGAGAATCAGGGCCGCGACCCAGATGACGAGCGAGATGAGGATGGTCCGCTTTTGACCGATCGCATCGGCGAGGCGGCCGAAGCCGAGCGCGCCAACGAGAGCCACGACATTGAGGCCGATGAACAGAACCGTGACATCGCTGGTCGTGAATCCGATGGTGTCGGTGGCGTAGCGCGCGGCGAACGTGATGACGGTCACGACGCCGTCGTTGTACACGAGGAAGGCGATGAGGAGCTTCACCAGTTCCTTGTAGCGCCGGATGTTCTTGAAGGTGCGCCCCAGCCGCTTGAAGCCGACGGTCAGGTACGACTCTCCGGGCGGGAGTTGCCGCTTCACGCCGCGCTCGCGGAGGAACACGAATGTCGGAATCACGGCGAGGGCGTAGTATGCGGCGACGATCAACGGGATCAGTTTCGCCTTGGACAACTGCTCCGGGGAGGGGTCGCGGACGATGTTCCCGGCCAGCGGCAGGCAGATGAAGAGCGCCACGAGTCCGCTCCCATAGCCCATCGCCCATTTCATGCCCGAGATTCGGCCGGCGTTGGATTCATTCGAGATTCCCGGCAGGAAACTGTCGATAAACACGCCGCCGGCCGCAAAGCCGATGTTCGCGAGGATGTAGAGTCCGAGCCCGATGGTGGCCATGCCAGGGCCGACGAACCACAGGCTCGCGGTGAAGAACACGATCATGCCCGCGCAGACGGCGAGGAACTTTTTCCGGCTCCCGGAGAAGTCGGCGATCGCCCCGAGGATCGGCGCGATGAGCGCCACGACGATTTCCGAGATTGAGGCACCGAGGCCCCAAAGGAAGTCCGCGCGCCCAGTGTCGCCGACGACCACGGTTCCAAAGTAAGAGGCGTAGAGGACCGTGACGATCACGGTGGTGAAGGCGGAATCGGCGACGTCGTAGCAGGCCCAGCCAAAGATCTCCCGGCGGGTGACCGAGGATCGCTTGACGTCGGGTGTAGGGGCGGGTGGCGAATCCGGCGTCGAGTCGGGGGTGTCGGTGTTCATGGCGTTGTGGGGAGGGTCCGTGGGACCGATCGATCGGGGTGCATTACGGGCAAGGACCTCCTGCCGGGCAAGTTCAGGCGTGCTTCGCCGCGATTGAAAATTCTGGGGGCGTCGATCGTCAGGACGCGTCCTTCAATACGGATAACCAATTGCGGAGGAAGGGGATAATGGATTCCCAGGAGTACGCCTCGCCCGTTTTCTGCTCCTCTTGGGATGCGTGAACTCGGGAAAGCGTTCCTGCCCCTCCGATTCTCTGCGTTCCCTGCGTTCTTTGTGGCAAATCCCTCCCCGTCCGGCGCACAGGTCCGTCGCATTCACGTGGGCCTGGAGGCCTGCCCGTTTGGACTTAGGCCACAGGGAACGCAGAGAGCGCAGAGAAGGAAACAAGAGAGGCCCGGTTCTTCCGAACCCGCACAGACACTTCAGCGGCATTGGGAAGCGAAGCGCCATGGGGTAGGGCCGAAAAGGGGGAGGAAGAATCGGACCCCGAAAGATAAATCCGAAGCCCAAGCGGAACACGAAGATCCTCCGCAAGCGCCTCGTCTCCACTTGGGGAGGCCGCGAACGCCTCCACGCCTTCGTTTTGGCCAAACACCGTGAGGTTCTGGACCTATGAACCTCGAAGGACGCGTCCTGCGTCGATGGTGGGGCTGTCGAACGAAGGCTTGAATAAGGGCGGTGGGTTCGGCTACTTCTCATAAGCAGCCCACTGAATTCCGACGGAGATCCCCCGTTGGTCCAGCCCATGAAGCCATCCATGAAGCCAAACCTCCCCCCATCGCCCCCCGTCCAGACCGCGGATGTCCGATCGCGGCATGGCGCTTTCACGTTGATCGAGCTTCTGGTCGTCATCGCGATCATCGCGATCCTGGCCAGCATGCTTCTGCCTGCATTGGCGAAGGCGAAGACGAAGGCGCAGGGAATCGCTTGCGTGAACAATCTGCGGCAATTGATGTATGGCTGGAGGCTCTATTCGGACGACAACAACGACAACCTTGTGGCCGCCGAGGATGGGTTCACCGGCCGACCGAATTGGTTCCCCGGCTGGGTCACGTTCGGTTCGGAGCGGTCGAACTGGGACATCACCGCGAACATGACGAACAGCCCGATTTGGCCTTACGTCGGCCAGGCGCCAGGGGTGTTCAAGTGCCCTGCGGACCGCGCGATGGTGACCTCGAAGGGCCAGAAGCTGCCGCGGGTTCGCAGCAACTCCATGGGGCAGCATTTCGGCCATGGGAGCTGGCTCCCCAATTCGACGTATCGGACTTACTCGAAAGCGACGGACATGGGGGACCCGGGTCCGAGCATGGTTTGGGTCCTATTGGACGAGCATCCGGACAGCATCAACGACGCGGCCTTCGCCAACCAGATGGTGTCGGCGGCGACGCTGAGCGCGGCGCGGATCATCGATTTTCCGGCAAGCTACCATAACGGGGCGTGCGGGTTCTCCTTCGCCGATGGTCATTCGGAGATCAAGAAATGGAAGGACGGACGGACGATTGCTCCGGTCAAATACAACGCCTCGCTCACCCTCAACGTCGCCTCCGCGAACAATCGCGATGTGCTCTGGTTCGCGGAGCGGACCACGAGCAAGAAGTGACAGCCGCAGGGCCAGGCAAGAATCGGCGTGGCAACGCTGCCGTGGACGTCAGGACGCGTCCTTCAATACGGATAACCGATTGCGGAGGAAGGGCATAAAGGATTCCCAGGAGTACGCCTCGCCCGTTTTCTGCTCCTCTTGGGATGCGTGAACTCGGGAAAACGTTCCTGTCCTTCCAGGTCTCTGCGTTCCCTGCGTTCTTTGTGGCAAATCCCTCCCCGTCCGGCGCACAGGTCCGTCGCATTCACGTGGGCCTGGAGGCCTGCCCGTTTGGACTTAGGCCACAGGGAACGCAGAGAGCGCAGAGAGCGAACCTGGTTTTCGCCAAACACCTTCAGGTTCTGGACCTCTGATTCTCGAAGGGCGCGTCCTGCGTGGACGTGGACGTCGGACGTCGGACGTCGGACTTCAAAATTGCCCCTTGCCACGGGAGCCTTCCCGTTTACGCTCGATCCCCTGCCCGGGCTCCGCAATGGCGGACACCCATAAGAGGCTGAGAAACGAAAAGTCAACCCGTAACCTAGCCGTCAACCTCCGTTGCCACCGCAACGCGCGTTACGTTTAGGCAATGGAGTCTTCGCCGGGCCCATCCGCCCGCCAAGTCTCCACGCAGTCAGAAAGCACACGTCCGCATGCTCACCATGGAAGAGGCCCTGCGGCACAGCGACCTTCGCTTTGCCCCCGGCCAGATCGTCAAGGGAATCATCATCGAGGTCCGCCAGCGCGAGGTCCTCGTCGACATCGGCTACAAGAGTGAAGGCGTCGTGTCCGCCGCGGAGTTCGAGGATATCTCCTCCGTGAAGGTGGGCGACGAAGTGCCGATCTACATCGAGAAACTTGAGGACCGTGACGGCATGGTCGTCGTCTCGAAGGAGCGCGCCGAATTCAAGCAAAACTGGGAGAAGATCCTGAGCTGCGCCACCGAGGGCGGCACGATCAGCGGCAAGGTGAAGGCCGTCGTCAAAGGGGGACTGCTCGTCAATGTCGGTGTGGAAGCCTTCCTTCCCGCGTCCCAGGTCGACGTCATCCCGCCCAAGAACCTGCAGATCTACGTCGGCAACAACTACGACTTCAAGATCGTCAAGATTAACCAGGACCGACAGAACATCGTTCTCTCGCGCCGGGAATTGATCGAAGCCGAACGCGCGGATCGACGCTCGCGTCTCCTCCAGGAGATGACCCCCGGCGACATCCGCAAGGGCACGGTCAAGAACATCACCGACTTCGGCGCCTTCATCGACCTCAACGGCCTCGACGGTCTCCTGCACATCACCGACATGTCGTGGGGCCGCATCGGGCACCCGTCCGAACTGCTCAAGGTCGGCCAGGAAATCGACGTCGTCGTCCTTGACGTCAACAAGGAGAAGGAACGCGTCAGCCTCGGCCTGAAGCAGAAGCTTCGCAATCCGTGGGAGAGCATCGAGGAGAAGTACACCGTGGGTCAGCGCGTCCATGGCAAGATCGTCAACCTCGTGCCGTACGGCGCGTTCGTGGAGATCGAGCCGGGTGTCGAAGGCCTCATTCACGTCACGGAGCTCTCCTGGACCAAGCGCATCGCCAAGCCCTCGGACGTGCTCAAGCAGGGGCAGGAGATCGACGCCGTCGTCCTCGGCATCAACCGGGAGGAACAGAAAATCAGCCTGGGCATCCGCCAACTCGACGCCAACCCGTGGGACAGCGCCCATGAGAAGTACCTGCCCGGGACAAAGGTCAAGGGCAAGGTCCGGAACCTCACCAGCTACGGCGCGTTCGTTGAGCTTGAGGAAGGCATCGACGGCATGGTGCACGTGTCGGACATTTCGTGGACCCGCAAGGTCAACCATCCGTCCGAGGTGCTCAAGAAGGGCGACGAAGTCGAGGCGGTCGTACTGGAAGTGGACCGCCCGAACCAGCGGATCGCCCTCGGTGTGAAACAACTGGGCGAAGATCCCTGGGAACACATCGACCGTCACTACAAGGTCGGGGACCTGGTCACCGGCAAGGTCACCAAACTCGCGAGCTTCGGCGCCTTCATCGGCCTGCAAAACGAGATCGACGGTCTCGTGCATATCTCGCAGGTCAGCGAGGACCGCGTGGAGAAGATCAAGAACGTCCTGATCGTGGGCCAGGAAGTCACGGCCCGGGTCGTCAAGATCGACCGTGGCGAGCGTCGGATCGGGCTTTCGATCAAGGCCGCCAACTACACCTCGGAACAGCTCAAGGAAGAGCAAAAAATCCTCGACGCCCTCAAGCCGGGCGAGGATCTCGTTGCCCTCGCCTCCGCGTTCGACGCGGCCGACGAGGCGCGCGCCGCGCGGGATACCGGCCCCGGCGGCAAGGAGTAATCAGCGATCCCCGGGACCTCCGGAGACATCTTCACCCGCCAAAACGTGGCGGCTTCGACAAGAGGGGCGGGTCCGCAAGGATCCGCCCTTTCTTCGTTTACCGGTCAAGACCGTGCTTTCGCAGCGCTCCCGCCTGTGGCTGACTGGGCCGGGTCGGAAAGGGAACCCGGTTCCGACCGCGGAAAGGAACGGCACATGAAGAGGAACGTTTTCCAAAATTTGGACACGTATTGCGGCCATGAACCGTGCGATGGAGGGCGCCGCTCCGTCGGCGCCGGGGATTGGGTTGGGGCTAGCGTTCAGCAGGTTCCGACGGAGCGGAACCCTCCAGGGCGGCTTCGGTTCATGGGTAGGGGAGACCTCCGAATATCGGACGGGTGTTCGAGATATGAACCGGTGCGGTTCATGGAGGGGTCGGACGAGGTTGTAGCGCAGGTTGCCCAACCTGCTGTGTCGCTGGCAGCCCTGCCTGCGGGTCCGGTTGCGGTCGAGGTTGCACCTGCCGGTTGGGCAACCGGCGGCACGGCAGACAGGGCTGTCTGCGCTACGGCGCGGAGGTCCAGCGAGATGCCGTGGTCTCGGTTCATGGAGAGGAACGATGAACCGGCGCGCCTGAGGGGCGCTGGCGACCTGTCGCCGCTTTGGCATGGAGGTGAAGCCGGAATCAAAAGCGGTGCCGGGACGGCCCCGCAGTCCAAACGCTTCGCGTTCGCTGCGGCGGGAGAGGTGATTCGGCCGGGACGGTTCATCGGAAGCTTTGTGGGGGTCCTGCTGGGCCTACTCGTGGTTGCCGGCGTTCTTTTCCTGGCGACCGGGGCCAATGGCGCCGCAGTCCCGACGCCGGTGACGCCGGTGACGCCGGTGACGCGGGCGAAGGACGCGCAACGGCCCGCGGGCGTGACGCTCCGTGAGTCGATGGATCGGGGAATCCACTGGCTCCTCGCGAATCAGAATTCGAACGGCTGGTGGTCGACCTCTGAACAGCCGGCGGTGACGGCGCTCGCCCTCACCGCGTTGAATCGCGACCCGTCCGGACGTTTCACCCAGTCGCGACCTTCGGAGCTGAGCCGCGCTTACGAGTTCCTCCTCGGCAGCGTCCGGCCCGATGGAAGCATCCACCGAGGGGGCCTCGCCAATTACAACACGGCGCTGTCGCTGGTGGCGCTGACGACGGCGCAGGACCCCCGGTTTCTGCCCGTGATACGGGACGCCCGGACCTACCTCGCGGGAACACAAATCGATTTTGGGGAACCCGGGAAGCGGGACACGCCCTTCGACGGGGGCGTGGGTTATGGCAGCAAGTACCAGCATTCCGACATGAACAACACGCTCACGGCCATCGAGGCCATGCGCTGGTCGGAGTCGGCGTTGCCGAAGGATGAACCGGCCGGTTCGCCGGCATCGAAGGATCTGGATTGGGCTGCGGTGACGCATTTCCTGCAGAGCTGCCAGAACCTGCCCGAGGTCAACCCCGACGCACGCGTGTCGCGGGACCCGGCGGATCGCGGCGGCTTCTTCTATTACCCTGGGCACAGCATGGCGGGCGCCGTAACCAATGCCGAAACCGGCCGCGTGGCACTCCGGTCCTACGGGAGCATCAGCTACGCCGGTCTGCTGAGTTACATCTATGCGCGGATGAAGAAGGATGACCCACGGGTCGTGGCGGTGCTCGATTGGCTCGAGAGGAACTACACCCTGGAGGAGAACCCGGGTATGGGTGCGCAGGGGTATTACTATTACGTCCACCTCATGACCAAGGCGCTCACGGCAGCAGGCGTCGAGCATTTGAAACTTCGGAATGGCACGGAGGTGCGGTGGCGGGACGAGGTGGCGAAGCGGTTGATCGGCCTCCAGCAACCCGATGGTTCCTGGGTCAACGAGAACCCTCGCTGGTGGGAGACGGACCGCGTGTTGGTCACCTCGTATGTGTTGTTGAGCCTGCAATTGCTGGAGGCCCCAGCCTCCGGTGGATGACGGAGGCCAAGTCGGAACACACACGGATGCGCAGCCCGATCGCGATCGCCTGTTCGGGCCTCGGGCATGTGCGGCGGGGCAATGAAACCTGGGCCCGTGACGTCGCCGCGGCGCTTCACGCCTCGGGCGTCGACGTAACTCTTTTCGGAGGTGGTCCGAATGCCGAAGCGGATTCGCCCTATGTCCAGGTGCCCAACCTCCGCCGTGACTTTCCCGTGCTGCGACGTTGGCTTCCCTGGCCGAAGCGTTACCTGGCAGAGCAACTTACCTTCTTGTTGGGTCTGCGGCGGCGATTGCGGCGCGGGGAATGGCGGGTGGTGCATCTTTGCGACCCGGATCTCGCGTTGCAGATGCATCGGCGCACCCGCGACGCAGGGCTGCAAGTCGTGTTCAAGGACGGAATGCGCCTGGGCCCCCAATGGTGCAGTCGCCTGGATTTCGTCCAGGTTCTCGCGCCGCACTACCGTGATGTGCTGGCGCGTGAGGCGGGAGTGGACACGGACGGATGGTTTGTCATTCCGCACCTTGTGGACACGGCGGCATTTCAACCGCCGGAAGACCGCCAGGCCGCCCGGGCGTCGTGGCCGGAACTGGAGCTCCCAGCAAAGGCCTTCGTGGTGCTGGGAGTCGGGGACTACTCGGAAGGCGGCCACAAGCGGCTCGACTGGCTGGTCCAGGAAATGGCGGCGTTGCCAGCTTCGATGCAGGCGTTCCTCGTCCTCGCAGGCCAGTCCGATACCGAGGTCTTCCGTCGGTTCGAGGTGGAAGCGAGGCGGGCGTTGGGCGATCGGGTCCGCCTGTTCCGGAACCTCCCGCGCGAGCAGGTGATCCGGCTGTACCGCGTGGCCGATGTCTTCGCTCACGCGGCGTTGCATGAGCCCTTCGGGATCGTCTTTCTGGAGGCGATGGCCTGTGGGTTGCCCCTGGTGGGGCATACCTGGGAGGTGACTCGCTGGATTGTCGGCGACGCAGGTGAATCGATCGACATGACACAGCGCGGGGCGCTCGCCGCAACGCTCGGCCGATGGGCCACTTCCCCCAACGAGCGCCGGGCGGTTTCGCAACGGGCCCGCCAACGCGCCCTCGATCATTTCGCTCCAGGCCGGTTGGTTCCCCTCTACCTCGAGATGTACGAGGCGATGTTGTCCCGGTCTCGGCAATTCGGATCCGAACCGGCGACTCCTTGATGAACGTCGCCTTCCTCAATGAAAACACCCTGGGGCATACTTCCTACCTGCCCCGCTTCGCCCGGGAACTGCGGGAACGTCCGGAGCTTGGGGTCACGCTCCACGTTCTCGATGTCGTCCCTCTGCCGCCCGCGCTCCAGAGACGCGCCGACAGCACGGTACGGGGTTTGCGGAAGGTGGGCTTGGACTTCCATATAGCGCGCTGGCGGCGCGTCGCGAGCCGGCACGCCCGGGCGTTGCTGGACGACCTGTGCCGACGCGAACGGATCGACGCCGTGGTGGTCAACACCCAGAGCGTGGGGTTGTTCCTGACCGACCCGCCGCTGGAACTCCCCCTCTACGTCTGCCTGGATGCCACGTTCCAGCAACTCGCGGCCAGCCGGTGGTTTGCGATGAACCGGATCGCGGGTTGGCTGCTCCCCCTGACCCTCGCGCCGATCCGCGGACCCG
>JBBQIU010000002.1:0-18682 GCA_038325245.1 Verrucomicrobiota bacterium | reverse complement strand
GTCCCCTCCAGCGGGCCCCAACTCTCCCTGCTCGGAACTCCCTCGTCTCCGGGCGCTGGTCCGCATCCCCCTACTCGGAACCTCCCGACCCCCTGCTTGGAAAGGAAATCTCCCTCACGCCACTCCCACCCGGTGGCTCCGTTTTCGTGAGCACACCCGGCTCCTTTCCAGTGAGCGGCGACGTTCTGGATGAAGGAGGGCAATTACGACGTATTCCGAAGCTTTAGTGTTCCGATTTGTTCCGAATTCAACGGGCCGAGGGCGCCTTCTCAACGTCTGGCAGCTCAAGGTGCCCTCGGCTCGCTCCGCCCCCTCTCGCTTGGAGCGAGGATCCGCAGCAAAATCGGGAGCTTGGACTTCCCCGGTCAAGATAGCCTGACCTACACCTCCCTACGAAACGCCCCCCGGCAGCCCCGAGGGGCATTTTCGTGTCGCCTCCTCAGCAGAATCTGTGGGTGATTGGAGGCTCGGGTAGCCGACCAAGATTGTGATAAAGGGCTATTTCCATGCCTTTGTAGGTCCGAAATCCATAGGATCGTCTGGTGACCACTCGGATCTTATTGTTCAGTCCCTCAACGGCGCCGCTGGATATTTCACCCCGGGCTCTGAACCAATTGAGCAGGAGCTTCTCGTGCGAGCGCAGCATGCGGGCGATTCTCTTCATCGGCTCCAGGCGGCTACGCATGGCGCGCTCGCACCAGTATTCCATGAATGCGCCGGCCCAGTGGACCGAGCGGTAGCTCCAGAAATGCTGAAACGCCTCTTTCAGGCTCCAGGCGCGCCCGGTCGCGAGTTTGCTCGCCACCAGGGCTGCCAGCTTGGCTCGAGCCTTCCCACGCACCCGGCTTCCCCGGCGCAGCAGCTTCCAACGCATCTTCTTCAATCGGGCGGCGATGGGCTTGCCGCGCAAGCGGGTCGACTCGGCTCGGCGCACCTCGTCCACCGCCTGGTTGAGGTTCATCATCACGTGGAAGCGGTCGACCACATGCAGCGCGTGGCCGGCCATCGACGCGATCACCGTCAGGTACGCCTTCCACATGTCGCTGCACACGAAGCGCAGACCGGCGACGAACTCCGGACCGAGCACGGTCAACCCCCGGCGCAGTGTCGCCCGGGTCCGCTTCTGCCCGACCCACAGCAATCGGCGGCGGCCTTCATCGATCTGATAAATCAGGGTCAGGAAGTTGGACGATCGCTTGCCCTTGCCCCAGTGGATTTCGTCGATCCCGATCGACTCGACGCCCCCCAGTTCCCGGTGGGCCAACCCCCATTCGACACAGCGTTGCACCGACCGGTAGACCGCCTCCCAACTGGTCCGGAACACCTGGGCTGTTTCCCGCCACGACAGTCGTCGGGCCCACGTCGCCAGAAACCCCATCATCGCCTTGGAGACCGGGCTCTTGCCGTGGCTCCAGGGCAGGTACTCGACGATCACGCCATGCTCCGGACAGTCGACCCGACGCGCAGCATACAAGAGGTCTACCGCAATGGCCCACACGGCGGGGAATATCCACCGGCGCTCCGGCAGGCGATCATAGCTGGAGCAGGGCTTGCGACAATCCGAGCACTTGGCCGGGATTCCGGCATGCGGCTCGATGCGCACTTCGATGCAGGGCTGGCGGTCGCGCTCGGCCAGCCGGATGTCGCGGAAGACAAAACCCGCAAAGCGTTGAATCAGGTTCAGGACGGTCTTAACTTGGAGTTGGATGGCTGGTTTCCTTGGTTCGATTTATCCAACCGATTGGACACCCAGTCGGCCGACCGGAAGCCAGCCATCTTTTGCTTCGGTTTGCAGCGATCGGCGTCGGTCTCCGGAATGAACCAAGCGATCCGCGCCGTCCATTCGGGCGGGCGGGCGAGCGGCGGGGACGGTCTTTCGAGCCAAAGCTCGCGTCCCCGCCGGCCGCCACTGCGTAGCGAACTCGCTCCGCCCGTCCGAATAGGCGCACCCAGCGTGTTCTCCTCATTTTCTCTTCCAAGCAGGGGCTCCGGTTCCCCCGTTCTCACCCACAAATTCTGCTGAAGAGCCTTCGTGTCCAGACGGGCGGGCGAGACCGCCGCGAGGCAGGCCGAGAACCGGCCGAGAAGCGGTTTGGCGCCGCCGGTAGGTAGAGCCTGTCCCCCAATAGGCACGCTCGCGTCAGTCCTGACCGGCGTGAGTGCGTGGCGGGGGCCTGAGGACTTTAATTTTGGGCGAACACGCGAAATCGTGGCCCTATGATGCCTTGGGCGAAGGCTTCGGCGCTCGCCCGTTGGCCTTTGGCGGCGACGGTTCGAGTCGCACCAGGTGCAGTTCGCCCCGCTCCAGGAGTTCCCATTGAACCTCGTCGCCGGGTTCCAAACTGGGCAATGCCAATTATTCTTCACCTGGTGAAAAATAATCGTCACTGCACACGCTTCGCCTTCCGCTTCAAGCGCGTGGTGCACATCGTCGACGCCACCACCATCCAACTGGTCGCCCGGTGCATGGACTGGGCCAAGCACCGCCGCCGCAAGGCCGCCGCCAAGTGCCACGTGCGTCTCAATCTCCAGAGTTTCCTGCCGCGCCTCGCCATCGTCGACACCGCCCGCGAGCACGACAGCCTGCGGGCCCGTGAGCTGTGCGCCGGCGTGAAACCAGGCGAAATCGTCATCTTCGACAAGGCCTACGTGGACTTCGCGCACCTCGCCGATCTGGCAGCGCGCGACGTCTTCTGGGTGACGCGCGCCAAGGACAACCTGCAGTTCCGGGTGGTGGAAAAGCTCCAACCTGTTGCGGACACCGGAATCCTCGAGGACGACGTGATCGAACTGACCAGCCCTCCCTCCCGCGGTGCCTACCCGAACCTCTTGCGCCGAGTGGTGGCGCGGGTGGAGGTCGACGGCGAACTGCGGGACATGGTCTTCCTGACGAACAACTTCACCTGGAGCGCGCAAAGTGTGGCCGACCTCTACCGGTGCCGCTGGGCGATCGAGTGCTTCTTCAAGGAGCTGAAGCAGACGCTGCAGCTCGCGGACTTCCTGGGCACCAATGCCAACGCCGTGCGCTGGCAGGTCTGGACGGCCCTGCTGGCTTACGCGCTCCTGCGCTTCGCCGCGTTCGTGAGTCGATGGGATCACAGTTTCACCCGACTCTTCGCCCTGATCCGGACCGCGCTCTGGCAGAAACTCGATTGGTGCAGCCTGCTCGAAGTCTATGGGACAGCCGCTGGCGGGGGTCGCTTCCTGGGTACGCCGGAACAAGCTTATTTGCCGGGGTTCAGATGACGCCATGGGACAGCCGAAGCCCAAAATCACTCGCGCGGGCACGAAATCCTGAAACTCGATTCCTCAAGCACCCTCTAAAACCTCAAAAAACCCGGCCTCAGCAGCCCGGTTCGGTCGGCTGTGGGACGGCTGTGAAACGGGAACATAACTGCGGGCGGTGCGAGATCCGCGTGCTGGACTGCACCGAGGTAACGCCCGAACAGGTGGGCCTGCCGGGGGCGCGCTTGGCGGCCCAACTGGAGAGTCGGGTCAAGCGCGGCGGAGAGTGGAAGCGCGAGGTGGTCTACCTCATCTCCAGTGTAAGCGTCCGGGGAACCCCATCTGGCGGGACGAATCAAAGCGTGGCCAGATGGAGACATGGATCACGTTCTCTCCCCCAGCGGGGGGCATCGCCGCCGGATTTCCGCTGAACAACGAGTGGATTTGCTGACGCGCTATGAAGGCAGCGGTTTGCCGCAACGAGACTTCGCCGCGCGCGAGGGCGTGGCGCTCTCGACGCTGACCTACTGGTTGCGCCGCGCGCGGACGGACCCCAAGCGCCCTGCCGCAGCACCGCTCCGCTTCGGCGAGGTCAGTCTGCCCGCGACGCATTCGAATGGCGGCGCTTGGATTGCGGAAGTCAGCCTGCCGGGCGGACGCACCTTGCGTCTGGGAGTCGGAGTCTCGGAGCAACTCGTCCAGCAACTCGTGCGCGCCCTGGTATGCTGAACCTCGGTGCTGCCACGCGAGTGTTCGTCGCGTTGACGCCGGTGGATTTGCGCAAGTCGTTCGATGGGCTTTCGGCCCTCGTGTCACAGACCCTCTCGCAGCCACCGACCAACGGACACCTTTACGTCTTCACTAACCGCAACTTCAACCGGCTCAAGGTTCTCTTCTTCGACGGCAGCGGATATTGGTGTTGCGCGAAGCGCTTGGAGCGCGGCCGATTCCTCTGGCCGCGGGGTGATGGCACCCACTGCACTCTGAAGCCGGAGGAATGGGGTAACCTGGTGCAAGGTCTGGAGGTGGTGCGACGAGCCGGATGGTATCGCCAGTAAGATGGAGTTGTGAGTGACAGGAAAAGATCGAGGTTGCGGAATGCTTTAGTTTGTCACTCACTCACATATTCCCTACTCTCTGATCCGCGTTCAGCAATCCTGTGAGTCCTCAAGTAGAACCCATCCTGCCGGCCGATCTCCCCACGGCCCAAGGACTCATCGTGCGGCTGGCCGGCGAGAACAAGCAATTGCGCTGGCGTGTTCAACAGCTCGAAAAGGAACTCTTTGGTCCCAGTTCGGAGAAGGCGGACTCCGTCTTCTCCAAGGAGCAGGTCCTCCTGAGTTTATTCCCGCCTCCGGCCGAGCCGCCCGCCACGGATACACCCGTGGTGGCCGATCCTCCGGCCCCGCCCCGGCACCGGCCTCCGCTCCTGCCCCAGGCCAAGACCCTGGAGACGGTGACCCAGCGCCTGGAACCTGAGGAGAAGATCTGTCCTCACTGCGGCGAGGCCAAGTGTGAGATCGGTTGTGAGCGCAGCGAGCGCTTCGAATATGTGCCTGCTCGAATCATCCGGCACGAGACGTTGCGGCCCAAACTGGCCTGCTCGTGCGGCCAAGGCACGGTGAGCGTGGCCCCCTGCCGGCCACGCCGGTGGAGAAGGGCCACCCCGGTCCCGGACTCCTCGCGCACGTTGCGTTGAGCAAGTATGTCGATCACCTCCCCCTGTATCGACAGGAGCAACAGTTCGCGCGGCTGGGCGTGCGTATTCCCCGCCAGACCCTCGCCGACTGGATCGAGCAGTGCGCTGTGCTTCTGCAGCCGTTGGTTCGGGCGATGAAGGAGGATCTCCTGGCGGATTCCTACCTCCAGGCCGACGAGACGCCCGTGCGCATGCTCGATCCGGAGGTGCGCGGCCGATGTGCCACGGCGTACCTGTGGGTGGTCGGACAACCCGGCGGGGATGTGGTGTTCGAGTTCCACCCCGGGCGCTGGAAAGAATACGCGGTCGCGTTGCTGGGCGAATTTCGAGGCGATTTGCAGACCGACGCGTACGGCGTGTACGCCTCGGTGGCGAAAGGTCGCCCGGGCCTGCGCCTCTGCGGATGCTGGAGCCACTGCCGGCGCAAGTTCATCGAAGCGGTCGAACAGGCGCCCACGGAGGCTGCGTGGATGGTCCGGCAGATCGCCCGGCTCTACGCGATCGAGTCCCAGGCTCGGGCGGAGGCGATGAGTGCGGAGCAGCGACACCAACTGCGAGCGGCCTCGGCGCCGGCGATTCTCCAGGGGGTGCGCGAACGCCTCGACTCCTGGATGCCCCAACAACTGCCACAGAGTCCGTTGGGCAAGGCGATCGGCTACGCGATCAACCAATGGGACGTGCTCCAAGGCTATCTGAGGGACGGCCGGATCGAAATCGACACGAATTTGATCGAGAACGCGATCCGCCCTTCCGCGGTGGGCAAGAATTATGCCGAGGTCCGGATTATGTGGAGTTCGGCGGCCGGATCGGCACCGAGACCGCGGCGGGCGCGGCCTCAGTGCCCCCAACATCCCGCCCTACAACTCAGCATAATTTGAATCATGGTGTTTCGCGAAAACCCACTGGGATTTCGCGCAAACACCATCCTTCCTCAGACGTTCATCGAGTGAACAGTCCAGCCCGCTCACGGGCAACCCGGCCACCGTGCTCCGCATAATCCGGATCTCGGCATAACGGCGTTTGAACGAAACCGCTTCGCGGTGGCGGCTAGTCGTAGGGTGATTCGCCGTCACAGCGTCCGAGACGCATGTTGGTGCCGCCATGACACCATTGCGTCAAAGACTGATCGAAGAGATCGAACTCCGAGGGTTCTCCCCTCACACCAAAGATTCCTACGTGCGCTGGGTCGCTGACCTGGCCCGGTTTCGCCACTCGCGCCCCGACCTGATCGCGGACGAGCAGGTACGAGAGTATTTGCTGCACCTGCTGCACGAGCGACGTTTGTCGCCCGGTTCCTTGATCGTCGCCGTGAGCGCGTTGCGCTTCTTCTTCGGCAGGGTGATGGGACGGCCCACCGAGGCGATCGAGAAGGCGCTCCCACGAATGAACAAGCGCGTGCAGCGTCCGCAGGTTTACAGCAGCGAGGAACTCGAACGGCTATTCTCCGTCAAGAGCCTCAATCGCAAGCATCGCGCTATCTTCATGACCACCTACGCGGCCGGGTTGCGTGTGAGCGAGGTCTGCCGCCTCAAGATCGAGCACCTCTTGAGCGACCGGGGCCAGATTCGTGTCGTGCAGGGCAAGGGTGGGAAGGACCGGTACACCCTGCTCTCGCCCCGATTGCTGGATGAACTCCGCACGTATTGGCGGGTGTATCGACCCAAGGGATGGCTGTTCCCGAGCGCTTTCTTTCCACAGCGTCCACTCACGCGCAGCGCCGTCGAACGAGCCTTCAACGACGCCCTAGAGATGGCTGGACTGCCCCGTCGCGGTGGAATCCACGCACTGCGTCACAGCTTCGCAACTCGGTTACTGGAGGCGGGGATTGATCTGATCACGCTCCAGAGTCTGCTCGGTCACAGTCAGCTTTCGACGACCTCGACCTACCTGCACGTGCGCCAGGAACGCATTGCCGATATTAACAGCGCGTTCGACCTGATCGATTTCGAGCACGCCCGTCAGAATCCCTGACCCACGGATCGCATCGGTCTATGTCGGACCCTGCTACCGGAGGGTCGGGTGGTTTCTCGCTGGCGCGGGTTCTCCGCTTTGCGCTTCCCGCCTATGCGGAGGCCCACCGACTGCCTGCGCACCACTGGAAGGCGTTGCGGGCGATCCAGGCGTGCCGTACCGCCGAACTGGGCGGCCACCTCTTCCAGTGCCCTCACTGCGGCAAGGAGCACTTCGCGCCACATTCGTGTCGGAACCGGCACTGCCCGACCTGCCAGGGTGCCAACAGTGTGGACTGGCTGGAGAAGCAGGCCGAGGCGCTCCTTCCGATTCCCTACTTCCATCTGGTGTTTACGCTGCCTCACGAATTCAACCCACTGATCGAGCAGAATCAGGCTGTCCTGTATGACCTGCTCTTCCGCGCGGCTACGGCCACTTTGATCGAGTTCGGGCAAAGCCGCTTACGGGCTCAAATCGGGGTGACGGCGGTGCTGCATACGTGGAGCCAGACCCTCCTCGACCACTACCACCTGCACTGCATCGTCACCGGGGGTGGCTTGGAGATGGGCGGCAAGAACTGGCGCGGAGTCAGCGCGCGTTGGCTCTTCCCGGTTCGAGCCCTCTCCATCGTCTTTCGCGCGAAGTTCCGGGACGGTTTGAAGGCCCTCTTCGAACGAGGCGAACTGCAGTTCTACGGCCAACTGGAATCGCTGGCTCCCCCAGCGAAGTTCGGCCGTTTGGTGCGGAAGGCTTGCCGGCTGAAATGGGTCGTATACGCGAAGCGGCCTTTCGCGGGCCCGGAAGTGGTCCTGGCCTACTTGTCGCGGTACACGCACAGGGTTGGTATCACCAACCAGCGGATCCTGGCGCTCGATGCGGAATCCCGCACGGTGAGCTTCGCGTACAAGGACTACGCGGACGAGTCCCGCCGGAAGGTCATGACGCTCGCATCGGATGAGTTCGTCCGGCGGTTCTGCCTCCACATTCTCCCGCTGCGTTTCGTGAAGATCCGACACTACGGCATCCTCTCCAATCGCAACCGCAGCAGCAGGGTCGCCGAAGCACGAGCCGCCCTTGAGCCAGATTCGAAGGCAACCGTGGAGAATACCGCGATCGAGTCCGCGGCGGCCGCGCCAGCCACAGCGGACACTTTCCTCTGTCCCCACTGCGGCAAGCCTGGACTCGTACTGCTCCGGGTCGTCCGGCCACCCCAGTTTCGCACTCCCGGGTACGACGACACGTCATGAACCGCTCCCTCGCCGAGCCATTTCGCTCCCTGTGCCTCCCGTGGAACCAACGCATCCATCGGAAAGGGCCCCCCGTCGGTTGTCGACGTATCCCATCCCAGAAAAGCGCTCAATCCCCGGGTTCACCCCGTCTTCAGCACCCAGTTCGCCACCCGGCAATGTCTGCTTGGGGCTTCGCGGACTGCACACCGTCGGCGAGATCCTCCCTCGCACTCATCCTGCGCGCGCCTGCGCCTCGATACTTCCCCCTGTAAGCCAAGTCGCGCGTGGGGCTCCGCGGCTCCGTCCAATGGCGGTGTATGCGCCACGGCCGTCAAGTTGGGGTGACTTTCTGCGCAACGCCCGCGGCCGCGGCGCATACACCGCTACAAATTGTGCGGAGCTCCGCATAAACGCAAGAACTTCCTCCATATCGGGAGTGAATGGGCGGGGCCTAAGCTGGCGGCCATCTGGAGCGTGTACGGAACCTGCCAGCGCCTGGGGCACAGCCCGCGGGCCTACTTGCGGAGCGTGCTGCCCCGGTTGGCGGACTGGCCGATGAGCCGGGTGGGCGAACTCAGCCCCCTGGTGTGGCGCGCCTGATCTTCGGTTCTGGCCCTGGTCGTTGGTAGCATCAGCCACCCCGCCAGCCTACCAGCCAGCCGATCACCCCGTCAGATGGGGTTGGCGTGACGGATACGGTTCTCTTGGCGAGATCCTGGTGCCGCGTGGTGAGATCCTGGTGCCGCGTGGTGAGATCCTTCGCCCGCGCGGTTACTTTCGCCAACGCCTCGCGCAGCCGCTGGTTCTCGGCCGCCAGATCCTCCGGGAACGGCTCGGGCTTCATGCGCACAGACGCTCCCGAAAGTGACGGCTCAGCGGATAGACGTAGACCGCCTTCAGCGGAACCTGCAGGGCACGGTCACGATCGCCACGACTGCGTCCTTGGGTGAGGCCCACCTCCACCCAGTTGCTCGCCGCGTAGCAACTGCCGCGGAACCGGCTCCGGTCCACGAAGGTCTCCACCAGTTCGATGCCGTGCGCGTACTTGGCCCGCCAGTCCTCCACCAACTGGCGGCCCACCCGGGCCCAGCCCCAGCTGGCCAGACCCGGAACCCGCACCCACCGAGGAATGAGAAAGCGCGTGTTGTTCGTCAACCGGGCGAGCCCCGCCGCCCGCTGCTCCTCGCTCCAGCCGATCCAGCGATCCCGTGCCTGGCAGCGCCACGCCGCCGCACCGAATAACCATGCCGCCACCGGGCGTTCCTCCGCCGTGCAGAGCAGGTACTTGAGGTTCTCGCCCACCGCGCTGCGATACCCGAGGTAGTGCTCCTCGGCCAGGAGGGTCTCGAAGATCGCCCGTCGGGCCGGATCGGCGCTGACTTCGTGAAGTTGTAGTGCTCCCAGGCGGCGAAGATCCCCCTCCACGGGGCTGCGATCCAACGGCACACACTCCAGTCGCCGGTGGCGCATCCGGTTGGGACTGGCACACTGGCGCGGCGGCAGCGCGATGAGTTCCCGCTCGTGGAGCTTGAGCAAGAAGCTGCGCGCCGCCATGTCGGCCATTTGCCCGTTGGGCCGCACCCATTGCCAGCGCGTGCACAACTCGCGCGAAAGCCGGTAACGGCTCCATCCGGGGTTCTCCTCGATCCACGCCCGGAGCGCCCCGATCTCCGCGGGGCCGCACGAGCGACCATGAATCACCGGTACAGCGTTCATCTCCGGGCCCGACAACACCAGAGCCCGGGCGCAGAGACCAGCGCGAACCTCAGTTTTCTTTGAGCTCCCGCCGATACCACTTGCGCGCCCGAGTCGTCGTCAGGTCGATGCCGCCCAGCAGCAACGCCAACTCCTCCCGGCTATAGCGCGCACACACGGCCTCGCGCGCCGGCCAGCGAAAGGTTCCGCGCTCGAGCCGCCGCGTGCAGAGCCAATAGCCGCCCGGCTCCCAGAACAGAATTTTGATCCGGTCGTGTCGTCGGTTGCAGAAGACGTAGAGACTGCCGCTGAGCGGGTCCTGCTGCAGGCTCTGGCGAACCAACACCGCCAGTCCATCAAACGCCTTGCGCAGATCCGTGGGTGCCGTGGCCACGAAGATCCCAGTCGTGGGCAACAAACCCATCATCGCAGCACCTCCAGCACCTCCAGCAAGCGCCGGAGCCGCCCCGGGTCGAATCCGGCGGGAATCCGCAAGGATCGACCCGGCGACCAATCCAGGATGAAGTCACCCTGGTTGACCCCGCCTTCCAACTCCACCGGCACGAACCTCGGGGTCGAGTCTGCATCCACCGGCGAACGAGGGTTCGGGGGGGCTGCCTCGTGGTCCACCCGCCACCGCCGAAGCGTGGCGTAGCAGAGCTCATTCTTTCGAGCGAAGGCCAGCAACGAGAGCCCGCTCTGCCGATACCAACCCAGAATCGATCGAATCTCGTCGGGAGTACGCCGGCGCCCCGGCCCTCGGAGCGCGAAGGAATTCGTTTTCACGCCGCAACAGTGCCGCGCTCATCCCCCGCCCGCACGACGGGTCCGCCGGACGGTTACTTCCTATCGGCGAATTCAGGAATCGGGCGTACCGGGTGCAGCGGAGTCTGCTCCGCGAATGGGCGGTTTGGACGTGCGAGACGGCTGGCTCCAACGGAGTGCCAATCCGCCAGCCTTCAAGGATGCCGCCCGGTTCCTTCGCTGGTTCCGCAAGCAACGCCCTAGACTGATCGCCCAGAACAACCCCTCGTTATGACGCGCCGATCCAAAATCTACATTGTCCACCTCCGACGACCAAGATCGGGCGATCCGAGATGGGACCCGTTCTACGAGCTGGGGAGTTTCGGCTGCACCGGATGCCACTCGCGCAACCTCCTCAATTCGAGAACATCTCCGATCAAGGACAATGACAGATTGGCGTTCATCCAGGGTGGGCCCCACGGGAGCCGATTAGTGATGCTCACACCACCGGTGAAGCGAAAAGCCCTCTCGCCAGAATTCGCCAAAGGGGTGCTGGAGAGTTACCGTCCGGCCGATCCGTTGCTCGTCTTCCTGGAGAGCCTTTGAATTATGCCGCGCGTTCGTACTCGATGAAGTCCATCTCGTCTGCAAAGACGGCCTATTGAGCACGCCCCGCGGCATAACACGGGACGCGGCATAATCTCGTCGAAAACTCGATCCGCGTTCCCGCCGTGGGTCGCCGGCGCTGGGTCTTCATTGGGCACCCTGACGCCGGTTGGCGCAGTGCGGTCATCTACTCGCTGATCGTCAGTTGCCGACGCCGCGGCATCAACCCCCAGGACTACTTGACCGACCTCCTTCGACGCCTGCCCGCGACGAACATTACCCGCATCGCCGACCTTCTCCCCGAACACTGGAAGCCGCCAGCACCCGCGTCCGACTCACCGGCATTCGCTGCCACAACCTAACTCGCTCCTCCTCCCCCAACTCGCAGGCGGGCACTGCACCCGGCTTACCGCTTACGATAGAGCCTGTCCCCGCATACGACAGGTCTCTTGAATCCTGATGTTGCGGGCTCTTTGTTGGAGTGTTGAAGGCCTGGATTGCGGGCCAAGCCCTGAAATCGAAGGATTATGATGCCTTTTGCGATGGTTTTGGCGCCCTCTCCTTGGCCTTCGCGGACGTGGGTTCAAGTCGAACCAAATGGAGTTCGCCCCGATCCAGAAGTTCCCATTGCACCTCATCCCAGCCTTCCGCACGTCTGAGCTGGGTCGGCGTCCGCGTCAGATGGTTTCGAGACCTTCTCGATGTTCATTCGCATTACGGCCTACTTGCTCGATGAGCCGCTTTCCGGGCCTTTAGCACCAAGGTGCTTCAAGCACTTCATTGCTTCCGTGCCCGCCTCGGCTGCTACCGGCTGAAGCGAATGTTGCCGGGTGAGGTTTTCCCCCCACTGGAGTTCTGCACCTGTTCACGGCGCACTCAGACACGTTCTTACGGGGTATGTGCCTGGGTTTCCCTGACCCTGCGGAACAGCCGAGTCGCATTTGCGCGATGAGTCACCCCGGAGGGATCGCCAAAGGCGAAATTCCTAAACTGCGCCGTCGGCTTGATTCTATAACACAATGCAATTAACAATTGCGGCGGCGGAATAAAGAATCGGTCTACTTGTAGGATGGTCAGTGGATGCCGGGAAGACACTGTGTACTGGAGACACTGAAGGCCTCATCCAGCACCAAATACAACCGAGCGTTCGGCTCGTAAGCCCGTAACTCGATCTGAACACCCTGTTCCGTACACTTCAAGGCACCCAGCGATATTTGCAATGATTGCGTCAGTTCTGGGTAGTCTTCAAACTCGGCGGGTATCAAAATGCTATGAGCGGGTTCGAGCCCAGAACGACGCACCTCATCCTCCCACGCCAAGAGCTCGTCCTCCAACGCAGATAGCGTGTCCGCTGTTGCCGGAAAGGCTCCCTTTCTGGCATCGAAAATGTTGAGGATCTTGTCCGCTTTAATCGGTAGTAAGCCAAGCAACCTACCTTTAGACTCCACAATCCGACAGGTGTTGGGGCCGATCCACAGCTTGCCCGAGGAAGTTACCACAGCCCTGGCACCAAAATTCACTTGGTTGCCAGACCCGTCCGTGAACTTCATTCTCTTAGAAAGACTTCGACTATTTCCAGGGCCATCCAGTGTCTGGTGCGCATAGTATTGAGGCTTTGACCACCCCTCAAACCGCTCAAAACGCATGGGATCGCGAACAAGCATCTCCAAGAGACCATTGACATCTGCGCGAATGACTTCGAAATTATTGCCAATCTCCAAGAAAAAGGTGTCTCCCCCTTCCGACAGCAACTCAAGACTAAGCCGATCGGGCATGGGTAAAATTTTCTTGATCCATACCGCGATGCGCGGGACAGCGGATCCGTTGTCTTCCCGAATTCGCTGCCGTCCAAAAACGGCGGAGAGGTCAAGCCGTAAAACCGCCTTGCTGGAAAGGTCCAGCGCATCCGGATCGGCACGAAGGATGGCGACGGCCGCGGCCTCTGGCGTCACCGAAGCGTACTCCAGCTCGATTTCTGGCTTCGCAAACATGCAAATCTGGTCCTCAATTTGCTTTACTCCAAATAACCTTTGGTCCATTTCAATCACCTTTGTGTCCGCCGGCCCGAACCAAAGAACTGAATTCGTGGGCCCTAGCACTATTCGTGCTTCCCTTTGCACTTTGAGTAAGGCCGTCCTGCCAGGAATCTCGCGCGAAAAAGTGACGTTGCATTCGCGGCTCTGCAAAGAAGTGGGTGCCCTCCTCCCTGCAATCGCCAGGTCGACCGGTGCGCTGGATAACTCAATTGTTACGTTTCTACCGTCGGGTAGCACAAAGGATGTCGGACTTGATTGAGCCTTCGCTGAATTTAGAAGCAGAGCAAAGGTGATGAACTGGATTGAAAGTTTCATTTTTCGGAGCGGTTGTCACGGCACGAATGTAATACCGGAGCTACCGGACTTGAGACGAGCATCAATGTAGTATCCGAGCGAATCACAGGTTTTGGCAAACCCGAAGAGATTATCCACCAGATCAGTCGAATCGACATATGTCACCCCGTAAGATGGGTCATAATAGATCGCATTGTTGTTGTTGTACAGAAAAAGATGGTTTGTAAATATTTTTTGGGATGGAGTCGCTCCCCCCTGCCCTGGGATGCCCGAGTTAGAAGTCAGATCACCATAGTCCGAAGCCCCGGATCCATACTGCATGTCATAGCAGCCCGCGGCGTATAAGGAGTCAACTTGCCACCAATAGGGAGTGCTACCTGTCGCAGGGCTATTCGTGCTCCAATTGTTTACAATAAACCTATAATCACTGACATTGGCAGGTGTACAGTATGCAGAAGTTTCCTGCGCCATATCAGCAATGCCGTGCGCGTTTAAACACTCATGCATTAAGCTTTTCCACGCACCACATTGGCCCGTGCCAGAATAGAGTAGCCCCGTCAGATTCTGGGAGTTATCGCCAAATCTTGTATTATAGTAGTAGTAGTATAGTTGAACATTGTTGATCTTCCTAACATTTCGGTCCTCAAATTGACCCCATATCGCGGAGAACGTGCCATCTTCAGTATTGGACCCTCCCGTTGCACAAGCTAACTCGAGTACGGAATGATATGTGTAGGCGTCAAGCGGAGTATTATTCAATGTGACATAGAACTGCGTTATTGTGTTCGTTTGGAGCGCCAACCAGTTTGTCGCGCCTCCCGTAACGCGGTATTCCCAATTGATCTGCGCAGTTTCCTTTCCTACTGTAGGCCTGACGGCCGTAGTACAAGCCATTTGAATGGCTCTCCCCGAGCCCACTGTCAGGGGGATGTTCGTGAGAATTGAGAAATTGTGCGTTCCAGTTCCTCGCACATCAAATGTACCATTGGCCCCAGCGACGGTGACGACTATCTGCCCGTTTGGAGTCATTCCTCTTGTATAAACTACCGGATAACTTCTTGCCGGTGTCCATTCTGGCTGATCATAAGCAGTGGCGTCGTAGACAGTGGTCGGATCTCGATAAACAGTGGTTGTTCCGCTCCAGTTGACGGCTTCGAGGGTTAGCGTGGGAGTAGCAGCGTGGGCTTTGGGGGAGTCAAAGACGACGAGAGCAGCAAGGTATAGGGCGACGAGGGCGAATCCAGATTGGCGCGTTGGGGACATGGCTTTGTATCTGGGTGTATCATAGGATCGTCCATGCTCGTGACTTCATTGCAAGGAAAATTTGCGCGCCTAGACGATTTCGGGCGCACGGCGGATTTGTTGTTGAGCGGTCATGAGGCGAGTGTGAGCAGCGGTGAAGATTCCGGGTAAAACGAACGGTTTGAAAACCGTGTGACGGAAGCGGGATGTGGGCGGCGGCGTGAAAGTCGTGGAAAAGCGTAACCGTCCGGCGGACACGTGGGGTCGACCGACCGCGAGCGCAGTCGGCTCAGCTCTGAGGGTGGCGAGACCAGCGGCGTCTGCGCCGATGGCGGATCGGGGCCTTCTGCCGAGGAACGTCCGGGACCGGGGCACCCCGGCCCTGAAGGTCATCCGCTGGGCGCAGTTGGGGACGCAGGCGTGGCGCGGCTGTCCCTCCAGCCGCGGGGAGTCAGTTGCCAGATGTCGTGCTGCGGATGACGGGACAGTCGCGGCACGATATCGCAAAGGTAGGCGTAGGGTTCCACGCCGAGGCGCTGGCAGCTGATCATCAGGGAGAAGAGATTCGCAGCCCGCTCCCCGCCGGCTTCTTGCCCGACGTGCAACCAGTTCTTGCGTTTGAACGAAACCGCTTCGCGGTGGCGGCTAGCCGTAGGGTGATTCGCCGTCACAGCGTCCGAGACGCATGTTGGTGTGCAGTGACGATTATTTTTCACCAGCGCTGCCAACTATAAATCACCAGTGAGCCGGTAACGTTTTGCGGCGAGCGGGTGGTTCGGCCGGAGGGCCGAACCAGCGACCGAGCGCCGCAAGATGATCACCGAAAGGCAGTATCGACGGCTCATGAGTGCATACAAAAAGACGGGCAACATCGTTGGCAGCGCCCTGCGAGCGGACCTGCATCCGCAAACGGCGCGCAAGTACATCAAGGCGGCCAAACCACCCTCGGAACTCCGGGCACCCCGGACCTGGCGGACCCGCCCCGACCCGCTGGAGCAGGTCTGGCCGGAGGCGGTGCGGATGCTCGAAGCCACCCCGGAACTGGAGTCGCGGGCGATCTTCGAGCACTTCCTCGCCCGTCCGGAGAGCGGCCTGGAGGAGAGCCACCTACGGACCTTCTTCCGGCGGGTGCGCCATTGGCGCGCCACGGCCGGCCCGGAACGGGAGGTGTTCTTCGCCCAGGTGCGCAAGCCGGGTGAACTGATGCAGCTGGACTGGACGCACGCCCGGGAGTTGGAGGTGGGCATCCAGGGGGTCCTCCTGGACCACCTGCTTTGCCACTGCGTGTTGCCGTACTCCAACTGGGAGTGGGCGACCCGATGCGTGTCGGAGTCGTTCCTGAGCCTGGTGGCGGGCCTGCAGGCGGCTCTGGGCCGGCTGGGGCGATGCCCGGCGGTGTTGGGAACGGACAACAGCAGCGCCGCCACGCACGAACTGGAGGCGATGCCGGGACGCTCCCGTGGGTTCAACTCGGATTACCTGGAGTTGTGCACGCACTTCGACCTGACGCCGGTGACGATCAACGTGGGCTGCCCGCACGAGCAGGGGGACGTGGAGTCGGGCAACGGGCACCTGAAGCGCCGGCTCAAGCAACACCTGCTGCTGCGGGGCAGCCGGGACTTCGAGTCGCTGGAGGCTTACGAGCGTTTCGTGGAAGGGGTGATGCACGCCGCCAACGCCCGGCGGCAGGCCCGGCTGCAGGAAGAACTGGCCTGCATGCGCCCGTTGCCGGGCGGTTGGCTGGCGGAGTACCGGGAGTATCGACCGACGGTGAGCCGCCAGAGCCTGATCCGGGTGAACAAGCACACGTACTCGGTGCCATCGCGGTTGATCGGCCAGGATCTGCGCGTGGAGCGCTACGAGGCGCGCCTGAAGGTCCACCTGGGAGGGGAGTACCTCTTCGAGCTGCCCCGGCTCCGGGGTGATCGGGGAGCGTGCATCGACTTCCGCCACGTGATCGTGCCGCTGTTGCGCAAGCCGGGCGCGTTCCGGAACTACCGGCATCGGGAGGCGCTGTACCCGACGGTGACGTTCCGCTCGGCCCACGACCGGCTGGTGGCCGAGCATGGCGAACGCCCCGGGGTGATCGAATACCTCCACGTGCTCAAGCTGGCGGCGGAGGAAACGGTGGAGCGGGTGGAGGTGGCGCTGTTGGGGTTCCTCGCGCAGGACGGGCGGTGGCGGGCGGCGCAGGTGCGGGAACGCCTGGCACCGGTGAGCCGGAACATCGTCGTCCTGCCCGAACTGACGGCGAGCTTGGACGCCTACGACGCCCTGCTGGGAAAGGAGGCGACCCATGTCGGCTGACCCGTTGGAGATGATGTTCCGGGCGTTTCGGCTGCCGACGATGGCGTCGCGCTTCGCGGAGATGATGCAGAGCGCGGAGGCGCAGAACTGGGGCTACCGCAAGCTGCTGGTACAGCTCTGCGAGGCGGAGGCGGCCGATCGCCGTGAACGCAAGCGGGAGCGGCTCCTGCGGGAGTCCGGGCTGCCGTCGGGCAAGACCCTGGGGAACCTCCAGGAGGCCCAGTTGCCGGTGAAGGTGCGAAGGATGCTCCCGACGATGCTGGACGGCGGCTTCGTGGAGCGGGCGGAGAACCTCCTGGTGTTCGGGTTGCCGGGCCGCGGGAAGACGCACTTTTTGGCCGCCCTGGGCCGGGAACTGGTGCTGCGTCACGCGCACACGATCCACTTCACGCCGACCTTCAAGCTGGTGCAGCAGTTGTTGGCCGCGAAGCGCGACCTGAAGCTGGAGAGCCTCTTGCGGCGGCTCGACCGTTTCGACGCGGTGGTGCTGGACGACCTCGGATACGTCGAGCAGACGCGGGAGGAGATGGAGGTGTTGTTCACGTTCCTGGCCGAGCGATACGAGCGGCGCAGCGTGTGGGTGAGCAGCAACCTGGTGTTCTCGAAGTGGGACCAGATCTTCAAGGACCCGATGACGACGATGGCCGCGGTCGACCGGCTGGTTCACCACTCGATCATCCTGGAGTTCAACGGCGAGAGCCTGCGCGCAAACCGGGAGAAGGAAAAAGGCGGCGGCTAAAACCGGCGCTCCGCCCCCTTCGGCTCCACTGCGTCCTTGTCGCCTACGGCTCCAAGGACTCCGTTGCGCCGAAGGGGGCGGCACAACCCCACCACATCAACCCAAACCCATGCCGGCCCCGAGGTGGTTTCTAATTGGCACTGAAGCGAAGAATAATTGTCATTGCCCAACGGGGGCAGACCGGTCAGGCCCGGATTCCCGAGGAGGTCTGGGTGGCCGCCGCAGCGCTGGCACGTACGCAAGGGGTGAGTTGGGTGGCGCGGACCCTGCGGCTGAATTACCACAAGTTGCGACGTCGATGTACTGCCGCCGATGCCGGCGTGCCTGCGGCGGGGGCCGTGGCGAGCTTCGTGGAACTGCACTTGGAGGACTCAGGCGTGGAGGTGAGCCACGCCAAGCCTTTCCGGGTTGAACTCGGCGAAGCGCACGGCGCGCGCATGACGATCGAACTGGGGCAGGACGTGCCGGCGCTGGTCGCGCTGGCCGAGGCGTTCTGGAGGCGCAGCCCGTGATCCAGATCACGCCGCAGATGCGGATCCTGCTGGCGGTCGAGCCGGTGGACTTCCGTAGGGGGATAGACGGGTTGGCGGCGGTGTGTCGAACAGCCCTGGGCATCGACCCGTTGGCGGGTGCGCTCTTCGTGTTCCGCAGTCGGAGCGGCAAAGCGCTGAAGTTGCTGATGTACGACGGTCAGGGTTTTTGGCTCTGCCAAAAACGACTTTCGACGGGGCGCTATGCTTGGTGGCCGCCCCGTGGCAGCGCCGGCGGAGTGCGGGTCGATCCGCACCAACTGCATCTGTTATTGTGGAACGGCGATCCCTCCCGGTCGGCGGCGGCGCCGATGTGGCGGCCGCTGGCGATCCAAGGATAAAGGCGGGCGCCGGAGGCGCCGATTGGGCTTGCGTTCCAGGGTGTC
>JBBQIU010000001.1:0-20254 GCA_038325245.1 Verrucomicrobiota bacterium | reverse complement strand
AACGAACTCTTCCGCGTCCAACATTTGCAGCGGGGACTGCACGAGGTGCGCCTTACCATGCGCTGGCCTCTGTACAATGATAATTCCAAGAACCCGCAAGCCGCCCGGGTCGGAACCCACCGCAGAACGGTCCGAACCCAGATTGCAGGTTCCCAGCGATTCATCCAGGCCGACATTGAGGGCGAGGACCGGCTTCTCTACTACTTTCAGCCCTCCCTCTATTGACCGATGCGTTTACTCACGCCATCCCGAACCAACCTCCTCCGGCGCGGCTTCACCGTGCTCGAGTTGATGCTTTCGGTGGCGATCATGACGGTGATCGTGATCGGTCTGTACACCGTCTTCGATGCCACCCAAAAGGCCTTGCGCAGTACAATGTCACAGGTGGACGTGCTCGAAGGTATCCGGGCGTCCTCGGATCTGATGGTGCGCGACCTCGAGTCCGCCACGCCGTTAAAGGCGGCGAATACCAATTTCAGTTTCGCGGTGTATCAGAACCCCTTCGCCGTGTCACTGGAACTGGAGGGACTTCGCAAGGATGCGGTTCCGGTGCTGCGAACCGCCCTGCAGGATCTCTTCTTCGTCACCCGGCAGAATGACACCTGGACGGCCATTGGCTACTGGGTGGGACCGGCCAACACCAATCAGTTGGGGCAGGCGATCACGGTGGGACGGCTCTACCGGTACTCCTATGAAACCAACGGGACCGGCTTCTCCCAAAACAACTTCTACGCAAGGTTCAACGGAAGCGAACGAATCCGCAATTCGCAGATGGTGATGGACGGGGTGGTTCATATGCGGGTCGTTTGCTACGATCGCGCTGGAAACCGATTGGTGGTGAGTCCGGAGAATGAGGATCCCCCGCAGGATGCGTCCGGCCCGAGGGAGTTGGATGTTCTGAACAAGGCCTACGGCAGCAGCAACACGGACCTGAGTCCATGGTTTGCGGATCCCGCACGCAACACGCGGACAGCCTACCGTTTTTCACATCTTACCGTCCCCGCATTCCCTTCAGCCATCGAACTGGAGTTCGCGGTTCTCGAACCCCAAGTCGTCACACGGGCCGCGTCGATTCCGAATGTCGATGCCTCCCGGGATTTTCTCAAACGCCATGCCGGCAACGTCCATTTCTTCCGGCAACGGATTCCCTTTCGCAACGCTTCGCCGTTTTGATTTCCCGTGATGAACCGCAGCCAATCCCAACGAGGCATCGCCCTCATCACGACGCTGATCATGCTGTCGGTGGTGACGCTGATGGCGGTCGCCTTCCTGGCTGTGAGTCGCCGGGAACGGGCCGCGGTCACCACGAGCACGGACCGGATGGACGCCAAGGCCATGGCGGAGGCGGCGCTTCAACGCGCGGAGGCCGAAGTGGTGGCCCGGGTGCTGGCGTCGTCAAACCTGCTCAGTTACGACTTCCTCGTCTCGACGAACTTCATTAACAACGCTGGATTTGACGTTGGGAACACCAACATCGCCAACGTCAGCTTCGTGTATCCCAACGGGAGCCCGGTCAGTGGCGATGATCTGCTCGCGTTGTATCGCAATCTGCAGGTGGACCCACGCGCACCGGTCTATGTCGTGACCAACGCAGTCAGTGGCGCGCAGGAAAACCGCTTCTTCCTGGATTTCAACCGGAACGGGTTGATCGAAACCAATGGCATTCAATTCGAGGTCGACGACTCTGGACGCTCGCTGGGCATTACCAATTTCCACGTGGGCGATCCGGAGTGGATCGGGGTGCTTCGCCTGCCGAGCCAGCCTCACTCTGGCTCGAACCAGTTTGTCGGTCGTTTCGCGTACCTGATTCTTCCAGCCGGCAAGACGCTCGATCTGAACTTCATCCACAATCAGGCGAAACGGGGGATACCCAACAGCGATGGCTTCCATCGGAACCAGGGCGTGGGCTCCTGGGAGATCAACCTCGCCGCGTTTCTCCGGGACCTGAACACCAACGCGTGGTCGTCCTATTTCTACCGCACGAACCTCGGCACCGGAAGTCCCGGGGTGGCGTTTGAAAATGCAGTGACGCTACTTCGACATCGCTTCCGCCGGGACATTTATGACGTCAATCCGTCGTTCAATCGCCTCGAGTCCGTCCGTCGGATATTCCGGGTCGAAGGATTCAATGCGTTTCTGAGGGATGGAATCGATGGCTATTCCGACGGCGTTCTCCAACTGGGCGAAGATCGGCCTTTTCGGATGAACGGGTCCGCCTTTGAGATCGACGACAACGATGAGCCGAACGATCCATGGCCGGGGGCTGAGAATCCGTTTCAGTACTTCGATCCGCAGGAACTCTTCTCAGTATCGGAGTTGAGCATCAACCAACCGACGGCGGCCGCGGATCGCTTCACGACGAATCTATTCCGGGTCTCCACCAACCTTGGCACATATGGACGTCACACTTTCTACCGTCTGTTGAGCCAGTTGGGGACGGATTCGGTTCCCGCCAGCCAGGGACGCATAAACCTGAATTACAATAACCGACTCGATTTTGACTCCCGCCTAGCTGGGCAAGCGCCAAACCGCAACTTGAACCAATTTTTTGCTACCAATTTCTTCGCGTGGACCCCCGTGTCGTTCTTCACCAACGCGGCCGAATCCCTGCTGAAAACCTTTTACCCTCCTGGCATCGCCGGAATCCCGACCCTTTCGGTGACCAATCTCCCGATCTGGCCGACCAACCTCTATTCGCCTGCGGCGCACCGGGCGCTGCAACTGGCAGCCAATATCTTCGACGCGACGACCAACGCATCCGAAACCACGTATCCCCAACTTCCCCACGTTTACCGTCCGATCTTCGGCCGTGATCCAGCGTCGCAATCAATCCACATCCGGGGATACGTGCCGGTGGTGGATGGTCGTGTGTTCTGGGCGAACTCCGTACTCGCCCCGGGCCGACACGTGGATATCGACGAGGCAGGGGCCACGGCACTTGTCGACGCAGTCACCCACGTCGCCGGAATTCCGCTGGTGATCGGTGCCAAGAAGGGATTCCCGAACTTCAACGAGTTCGCGCTGCAGACGGTTGTTCAGGCCACGCGAAAGCTTGAATTGGTCAAGATGGCGCCCCAGATGAAGCCCTCGATTACCAACCAGCTCTATACTCTCGGCATCTCCAATCTCTTCGGCATCGAGTTCTGGAATTCGTACACCCAGACTTTTCCACGGGCCCTCGAGCTTCGCGTCCGGCTGGAGACGGACATGGTTCTCTCGAACGACGTACGGGTCATTCGCCGTTTCGTGACGAACATCGTTCATACGGGAACCATCCCGGCGCAGACGTGGCAGGGAGGGCAGTTCAGCCTGCCTATAACCACCGTGCTCAATTTCCTGCCGGACTCAATCTATCGAGCCGACGGCACCCTGCTGCCGGTGGCCAATCGAACCCAGTTGCCCTTCGAGCCCGCGCGAGGGTTCCCGACGCCGACCTGGCGGTTGGCGATCACGAATCGCATTCAGGCGATGCTGATGGAGCTCGGGACGGGGCGCATCGTGGACTACGTCGACCTGGACAACCTCAACAGCCACATTGACGTCACGGCGGCGATGTTTGGGCAGGAGAATGATGCGGGGGTGACGTCGGTGATCGGATCTTTCTGGCGGACCAACAAGGTCAGCAGCAGCGGCATCCCGGAAGGAGTTGTCAACCAGGTCGTGGCGTCACTTGGGGGCATCAATGTCTCCGAATGGAATAGCGCCTCGTTCGACCCGATTTCCGGCCAGGACAAGGAGAAGTCCATCCTACGATTCCAGCAGTTCTTGAACCCGGTGGGGGGCAGCCCGTCGCCCACTTTGCGCATGCAGGTGCCTTTCTCCCCGGGTCGGAAGCTCTTCCAGAACAAGGCGTGGCAGGTCAACGATCCGCTGGTCAACGATCTCTATTTCGACATGGAGGATCCGTCGCGAACCAACGACATCCGGTACGTCAAGCCGATCCGGGCGTTGATTGAACCCGACACCCACAACCTGGGGCAGATCAATTACGGGTACCGCCCCTGGCAGGTAAACCGTTACAGCAGCGGAGACAGTCGGGATTTCGATATTTCGGTTAAAGATCCCCAGATCGCACGCTCGGATGACTGGAACTTCCCAACGAACATGTTCCCCTCCATCGGATGGCTGGGAAGGGTTCATCGAGGCACGCCCTGGCAGACCGTCTATATGAAGTCCGCGGCGGCCGATGCCGTTGAATGGAGTCGCTGGAGCGGGCACGTCCCGCTTTTGCTTCCCGGCCCCCAGGGATTCCTTCATCCCAGCACCCATCCCACGAACGATTGGCGGATACTGGACCTCTTCACCACCGCAGTGGGAGAGAACGCCTCCCGCGGTCTCCTGTCCGTCAATCAATCCGGACAAGCGGCGTGGTCGGCCGTGCTGAGCGGCGTCCCGGTGCTGACGAATCTTTTCACGACCAACACGGGACCGCTGTTGATCGAACCGAACACGCTCGAAGTGAAGCGGATCGTCGACGGTCTCAACCTGGCACGGATGTTCCGCCAGGGGCAGCGGTTCAACTATCTCGGCGAGATTCTGTCCACACCCGAACTTTCCGAGCAGTCGCCCTATCTGCGACTGGCCGCCGGCCCGGGCGGAACGCCGCCGGACGCCGTGGTGGAACGTATCCCGCAGATGATTTTCTCGCTCCTGAAGCGCGATGAACCGCGGTTCGTGGTGTACGCCTATGGACAGTCGCTTAGCCCGGCCCCGGGGTCCGTGGTGACCGATTTTGGACCCTATTTTCAGATGCCCACCAACTACACCATCACGGGCGAGTACGTGACCAAGACGTTGATGCGGCTGGAGTCGGTGGAGGAGCGGGATCCCCAGACCGGGCGTGTGCGGAATCGCATCCTTCCGGTCAAGGAGAGTTACAATGAGGTTCCTCCGATTGAATGAAGCGCTGTCGGGCTCTTGCCAATCGCGAAGACGGGAGAGGCCGACATTTGGCACGGAAGGAAACCTGAGCGAGAGTGACTCGCGAGTGCCGACATGGACCTGAATTGATCTCAACTGACCTGACCTGATTTTTTCTGTTATGCGCATGCGAACCCGAACCCTGCTGATGATCGGCGTCCTAGCCTTCCTGGCGACGGCGATCCTCTGGCGTCTGGGTGACGCCCGGTTCACGCTGCGCCGGGCCTCCGTCTCGGCGCCTCTCCAATCCACCTTCAGCAACCTTGTGGCGCCGCGCGTGCCCGTCCTCCCGGCTTCCCTTGTGTCGACGGGGGCAGCGCGTGGCACCGCGGGTCTCGGGGGCGCCGCCGCGGGCGCGCCGGTCAGCCTTCGCCTGACCAACACGGATCGCTCGGTGGATGCCCTGTCGCGCGACGACCGGGCCCTGATCCTGCGGAACGCATGGATCGATACCGCCGCGGGGACGGATCTGGACATACCGGAGAATCTCCGTGCGGAGGAAGAACCGGGTTCCTACGTCGTCCAGGCGAGCGGTCCCATTGACGCCGGTTTTCTAAAAACCCTTGAAGAGGCGGGCGCGCGGTTCGTTTCGTACATTCCGAACAACGCCTATCTCGTTGTCGCAACGGCCGCGCAGGCGAAACGTCTCCGCGCTTCGCCGGGCGTGGGCACCGTCCTCGCGAACCAACCCTACTTCAAGCTTGCGACCGACCTTCTGGCCCGGGCCGTCCGGGAAGAGGCCTTGCCTCTCGACCAGAATCTCACGGTCACGCTGCTCCCCGGTTCGGGGCCGGAATCCCTGGCGACCCTGGGTGTCGGCCTTCGTGCGGAGTTTCCAACACCCTTCGGACCGGCCTATGTGGTGCAGTCCGAAGGGCGGTCGCTCGCCGCCTTGGCGCGTCTTCCCGAGGTGCAGGGCATCGAGTTATTCCGACAGAGGCAGCTCCTGAACGATCTGGCCCGGAGGAGACTGGGCATCTCGGGAGGAACCAATGCCCCCGGCTCCTTTACGAATGCCTTGGGGCTCACCGGCATCAACGTCGTCGTCAATGTGAACGACACGGGCATCGACCGGTCCCATCCCGATCTCATCAATCGCGTGACGGGCAACAGCCCATCGACGCTCATCGACGCGGATGGTCATGGCACCCACGTGGCCGCGACGATCGCGGGCAACGGATTGATGTCGAGCTCGGTGAGCAATGCCCCGGGCTCGATCGTCCCCGGAGCGGATTTCCGGGGCATGGCGCCCGAGGCGACATTGTATGCTCTCCCGATCGACCTGCAGACCGGTCCGCTTATTTCCGATGCCTACCTGCAGCAAACGGCGGCCACCAATTACTACGTCACGCAGGGACGGACCAACCTGCTCATCTCCAACAACAGTTGGGGCTATGTGGGCGAGTTTGATTACACGATGGCGTCCGCCAGCTATGACGCCGCGGTGCGCGATGCGCTCCCAGCCCTGTCGGGTTCGCAACCCATTCTCTATGTCTTCGCCTCGGGGAATGAGGGCTTTGGGCAGGACGATGGCCAGGGTGGCGAGCCCAACTCGGTCCGGGCGCCGGGCACCGGCAAGAACGTGATCACCGTGGGCGCGTACGAATCGTTCCGCCAGATCACGAACGAGGTGATTTCCATCCTCGAGGACGGCACGCTGTCCACCAACCAGGTATTTCTTGGCGAAACCGACACGGACGACCAGATCACCTCGTTTTCTAGTCGTGGGAATATCGAACCGGGCATCGATGGCCGCTACGGGCGATTCAAGCCCGACGTCGTAGCCCAGGGTGCGTTCACGATCTCCGCCCGTTCCAGCGACTGGGTGGACCCGAATTTTTTCACCGACGTCCGGGTGAATCGGATCGAACGGCAGTCCGTTTCGCCGGGAGCCAGGAATTGGTACTCGCTCTTCGTGGCGGACCGCGCGGCGGAGTTCCGGGTGCGGCTGCTCCCGAATGCCAATTCGCCCGACCCGTTGCCTGGGCTCCCGATGTATCTGCGGTATGGAGATATTCCTTCCGAGTCGGATCTCGTCGGTACGAACAACGTGATCGAGGTTCCCCCGGATGGCGTTCCTCAGCCCGGGCTTTGGTATTACAGCGTCGGTAACTTCGGGGAACGGGCCATCAGTTATGACATCCAGACCCTGGTGGTGATCACCAACGGGAACGACAGCTACTTCGAGCAACTCAAGAAGCTCAACGACGGTCTCGCCCCGAACTACCGCTTCGAATCCGGCACCAGCATGGCGGCGCCGGCCGTCAGCGGGTTGCTCGCCCTGTATCAGGACTACTTTCAGCGGGCAGGGCGCGCGACCACGCCGGCGCTGCTCAAAGCCCTGCTCATCAATGGCGCCCGATCCCTCGGCTCCCATTACAATTTCAGCCTGCGCGATGTTCTGAACCTCCAGGGCTGGGGCGGGGCCAATCTGACCAATGCCCTTCCCGCGGGGGAAATCGGTTCGCCGACGGGGAGTGTGCATGGCATTCAGTTTACGGAGCAAACCGGCACCAATTCGCTGTCCACTGGCCAGAGCCGAACGTGGCGTTTGAATGTCTCGCCCGTTGCCGCGGATCAGATTTTGAAATTCACGCTGGTTTGGACTGATCCCCCGGGAAATCCCAACGCCGGCATCAAGCTGGTCAACGATCTCGATTTGGTGGTCCGTAATGTCGACACCGACGAGGAATACCATGGGAACGACATCCCGTTCCGAAGTGATTTCAATGTCGTGCATCCTTCGGGCACGACCACGATCACGAACGACAACGTCAACAACGTCGAAAACATCCTCCTCCGGCCGCCGGTCGGAACCAACTATCTCGTGACCGTCCGGGGCCGCCGCGTGAACGTGAATGCGGTGACGGCGCAGCCCGATGCCATCGCCCAGGATTTCGTCCTCGTCGCCTCCGTCGCCAACACGTCGCTGACCAATGTTTTGACGATCCAACTCGAGGCAGAGCCCGACCCGCTTTCCCTGCCGATCGTGCGGGTTCTGACCAATGGCCTTCCGATCGTTCGCGCGAACACGGGGGCCATGCCGCCGCGGTTCGGAACACTTCCGGGAGACTCGAGCCAGTGGTCGTTCTTCGTCTTTACGAATCTTCAGCAGAACACCCCGGCCAACGTCGGCCTGACCAACGGCCCATACGTGGCCTTCCTGACCTTTGGCGCGTTGAACCTCGGCCGCCCCAGGGAAGGCGGCGCGGACATCGACACTTACGCTACGACCGACGGTAACCTGACGAACCTCAATCCCGTCACGCTCCAGAATGCTCTGAAATCGACCCGGCCGGGCGGCTCCGAGATCATCATTCTAACGAACGCTCCGCTCGGAGCGGTCTATTACATCGGGGTCAAGGCGGAGGATCAGCAGGGGGCTGAGTTCACGATTGCCGGGCTTTCCAGCAACGAGCCCTTTGACGAGGACGATGAGAACGGAAATCGAATCGTCCGCGGCATCCCGTACTACGTAGAGATCCCGGACGGCTCGCCGGACGAGCCCCAGACCGGGTACGTGTTCGGGATCGTGTCGACCCCCTTCCTTGTGCGTCAGGTCACGGTGACGAACACGGTGATGTTCGACAGCACCGGGGATCTGCATCTGAACCTGTCCCATGACTACGACTTCGCGGTCCTCAGCAATCACGAACTGGATCCCGATGGGTTGGGTGGCGTCAGAACATCGATTTACGACGACAGCGGCGCCGGAGTGGGAATGGGCGGCTTGGTCGGTCGTCCCTCGGATGGACCGGGGAGCTTGGAGGATTTCGCGGGCAAGGAGGCCTTGGGCGCATGGATCCTGTCGGTCTCCGACAATGCTTTGACCCAGGTGGCGACGAATGTGGTGATGCGAATGCTGATCGCGAAGGAACCGCAGGATGATTCGATCTTCTTCACGTTGCGGCCCGGCGAGTGGGTTCGCACGTCCAGGCGGATTCCCGTGTCTGCGACGAACCTGATCGTCTCTGTGACCGACATTGACAGCGCAAGCGACCTCGAGGTTTACGTTCGGCGCAATTTTGCGCCGTCCCGCGCCGACTTCGACAAGACGGCGGTGATTCCCGGGGGAGTGACCCAGGGATTCCTGACCCTTGGACTGGGAGATGTTCCTCCGTTGAATCCGGGACGTTACTTCGCCGGCGTCTACAACCCCGGGCCGGAGATTGCGACGGGCTTTCTGAAGCTCGACTTTGAGGTCGATCCCAATCTGGCCGGCGATCAGGCCTACGGCGCCACGGCGCCACTCCCATTGCCGGACGACGCCGTGATCCGATCGACAATCCAGGTATTCGACGATCGCGCCATTGCCGATGTTCGGGTTGGGGTTCGGGTGGATCACCCGAGGGTTTCAGACCTCGTATTCCACCTGATCTCACCGCAGGGAACACGATTGGTGCTCTCTGAGAATCGTGGCGGAGATGCGGGAACGGCGTATGGAGTCGACCGTGGGGCTACCCGGATCTTCACCTCGTTTACCGACGACACCAATCGCACGGTGACACCCATCAAGATCGGCATCGCGCCATTCACCAACAGTCCGATCGCCTCGACCGCCTCGAACCGGGTGATCATGGCGGACAGCTTCGAGGCTACGGGTGCGCGAACCTACCTGGCGGGTGAGTCGATTCTGCCCGGATGGCGGGTGACCTCGGGACAGGCCACGGTGATCCGTACTGCACCCGGCAGCGGCGATGGCGTTGATGGCGAACAATACCTGGTGCTGGGCAGCGGCGTGTCGTCCGTGTCGACGAACGTGGCGCTCTCGCAGGGGTCCTTGTACCGCCTTCGCTTCGGCGCCGGACGACTGGCGGGTGGCCAACCGCAGGGCATTCAGGTGTACCTCAACGGCAACCTCATCTACGAACTGAAGTCCGACACTCTGGGCGTTGGCTGGTATCAGAGTTCCTTCCTCTTCGGGGCAACCAGTTTCCGGAACGTGTTGGAGTTCCGAACTCCAAGCGGCGCCGGCGGACGCAAGGCACTCGCCATCGATAATGTCATCGTCGACGAGGAGGATTCGGCGGTGAACAGCTATTTCCTGCCGGAAGAGCGGCTCCTTCCGCTGATTGGACAGCGGTCTGTCGGAGACTGGCGCCTCGAAATCCGAGACACTCGGGCCGGCCCCGTGGGAGGCGGACAGACCACTCTTGTCGACTGGCGACTGGAATTGGACTTTGAGGCTGAGGGATTCGCCGCCATCAAATTGACCAACGGCGTTCCCTACTTCGGAACCGCCAACTTCGATGAGGTCCAGTACTTCTACGTCGATACCCCTGCCTGCGCGACCATCGCCGTGAATACGGTGGCGGGCGAACTGGCGACGTTGCTTCTCTTTGGAAACCGGGATGGCCTGCCGCAGGCGGATCTCGAGGATTTTCTCGACGATTACGGCCCTTATATCAACGTCGAGGCCGGGGGGAGGGCGACCCTGACCCTGACCACGAATTTGCCGGCGTCGGCCCCGCTTCGTCCGGGTCAGCGCTACTTCCTTGCGGTTCGGAACTTCCAGCCGGACCGGCCGGATAATCCGTTCGGGATCATGGTCCAGTTCGACTGTGAGGATCCGCCGTTCCCGGTCGTGCCTTCCCTGACCAACGGCATTCCCGTGCGCGCCACAATCGAGCCGGGTCCCGGACTCCACTACTATCAGTTCAACGTCAGCTCCAACGCCATCGGTGCGGACTTCGAACTGACGCCGCTCAGCGGGAGCGATGTCGACCTCTATATCAAGCGGGGCCGAATCACGCCGCCCGACCCGATCGATCTGCAACCGCTTCCGTCGCCGAGCGCCTTCGACTATGTCTCAGATTTTCCCGGCACGGCTGTGGATCTCATTTCGATCGATCGACTCTCCCTTCCGGAAGGACTGGTCCCGGGAATCTGGTTTGTCGGGGTGAGAAACGGGGACGTCATTCCCGCCGAGTACTCCATCGTCGTCAACGAGCGGTACGCCACCATCGTCAATCTCACGAACGCGGTGCCGTACACGAACTCGATCGCGCCTATCGCCGATGCGCTCCTGGGTCCTCAAGGCGCGGACCTTCAGTACTACGCGTTTCTGGTGTCGTCGGATTCGGTTCAGGCCACCTTCGAAACATTTGGGGCTGACGGCGACGTCAACCTCTTCGTTCGACGTGGATTGCCGATCCCGACGCCCTTCGACGCCCATTTCTCCGGTCTGAATCAGGGCAATACGGATGAATTCATCGCGGTGACCAACACGACGACGCCGATCTGGCTTTCGCCGGGTTGGTGGTTCCTGTCGGTCATCAATGCGGACGTTACCAACGTCAATTACGCAATCCTGGCGACGGAGGTCCCTGGCTTCATCACGGCGCTTACGAACAACGTCGCGGTTACCAACACGGTTGGCCCCGGACCCACTCCAGACTACTACTCATTCACCGTCAGTCCTGAGGCGTTGTCCGCCCAGTTCGAGGTGTACGACATGTCCTCAGGCACGGACCTCCTGCTGAGACGCGGCCTGCCACTGCCGACGCTCAATGACTTCACTTACCAGAGCAGCAATCCTGGGACGTCCAATGAGTTCATCGAGTTGACGCCATACTCGTTCCCGGTCGGTCTGGCCCCGGGCGATTGGTATCTCAGCGTCATCAACTCCGGCACGACCAACGCGACGTACACAGTCCGCGCGATTGAATCGACGGCGATCGTCACAGCGCTGACCAACGGAGTGCCCTACAATGCCGGCATCCAGCCCGGGGAGGCCCTCGACCACTACTCGTTCCTGATCGAAACCAATGCCCTGGCGGCCGAATTCAAACTGACTTCGGCCGGCGCCGGGGACCTGGATCTGTTCCTGAAGAAGGACGCGCCGCTGCCCAACGCCGCGAATGCCCATTACGTTTCGACGAATGCGGGGAATGCGGATGAACTCATCCGGATTGAACCCAATTCGACACCGGTGCCGCTCAGCCCAGGACTCTGGTACCTGTCGGTGACGAACAAATCCGCCGTCCCCATCGGCTACGAGATCACGGCGACACAGTTCGGTGTCGAGCCGCCGCCGCTTTCCGGGATTGTCACCAACATCGTCATCACGGACATCAGCACCTGCATCACCTGGATCTCGATTCCGACGACGAATTACTACGTCGTGGCGAAGACGAATGCCTTGGATGCGGCGTGGACACCGGTCTCTCCGACCATCACGGCGGTCGATACTTCGACCACGTTCTGTCTCCAGCCGCCCGGCCCGTGGCGCTTCTTCGATGTTCTCGAAGGGGAGTCTCCGGGTGTGCCGATCCCCGCGCCGGCGCCCGTGTTGCGTTTCGACGGTTCGAACATCTGCGTCGGGTTCGCGTCGGTTCCGGGGACCGATTACTACATCCAGGGGCGGAAGGTCTCGACGGATCCCAACTGGGTCACGTTGACGCCTGGTCTCCGGGCCACCGCTCCCTTCACCGAGGTCTGTTATCCGCTCGAGTGGGGTTACAGGTTCTTTCTGGTCGGTGTCGGGCAATTCACGTTGCCCGATGCAACACCGGTCCCGCCAGAAGTGGTGACGGTCGAGGCGACTGTCGATTCTCTCTGCATCAGTTGGCCGACCCAGGCCGGGCTCGATTATCTCGTCGAAGCGAAGCGCGAGGCGACCGACCCGAACTGGTCCGTCATCACCGAAGCCATACGCGGCGACGGGACTCCCGGCCGCTTGTGCCTAGACGCCGCAACGGAGTTCCGGTTCTTCCGTGTGATCGAGGGTGTCTCGGTGCCGCCGGGGGCGCCGCCCAGTGTGCCGGTTCCGAACTTCCGATTCACCGCCGATGCCGCGTTCCAACTCTGTCTGAACTGGAACACGCTGCTTGGCGGTGAATACTTCGTGGAAGCTAAGCAACGATTCACGGATCCGTCGTGGGCGGTCGTGAGCCCGATCCTGAACGCGACGGGGATCGAGTTGAGCTACTGCGTGCCGTTGAGCTCGCCGTGGCGCTACTACCAGGTGCGCCGTGTGATTCAGGCGCCCAACGCGCCGCCTCGCATCGCGGATATCGAGGTCATTGCCAACGGCCTGCTACTCCGATGGACAGGCTTGGCCGGCGCAAGGTATCAGGTTTTCTATACCGATTCGTTTCCGGCGACCTGGCTTCCCGCCGGAGCGCCCGTGACGTCGTTGACCACTGCATTCGAGTACATCGATACCGGTGCTGAGACTGGAGGATTCTCCGGATTCCGGGTGTATCGCATCGAGATGCTGCCCTGATTGCGGTGAGGGAACACCGTCGCGACAGGGGCGCGGACATTCCTGTCCGCCGGGAGCAAGCGTGCCATCGTCCGGCAGACAGGATTGTTGGCGTTCCCACGGTGAGGTTTTGCAAGTGGGGCGGCATGAGGCTGCCGAGGCGATGCCCTGATCGTTCTACACAGCGTGCGCGGAGGGCATTTCCCAATCCCGAAGGCATTGCGTCCCAAAGCCCAGGGTTGCGAGGAACGAGCTACCCTGGGTGGGATGGCCGAATCACCCACAACCCCGTTGGGGTTGATGCATTGAACGTCGTTGATCCAGGGTAGGCCCGCTTCGCGGTCCAACCCTGGGCTTCGGGACGGAATCCCGTTGGGATTACAGACCGGAAAAATGGCCAATCTGCAGGCCCCTTCGGGGCGTGTTCGGAAACGGATGGGGCTTTCAAAGGGCGTTGCCCTCGGCTGGGTTTGGCGGCGCCCCCCATCGCACGGTTTATGGCCGCAATACGGGTCCCGATTTTGGAAAACGTTCCTCTCCATGCACCTTAGCCGTGGTGAACCCTCGAAATGGCAGCGCGGATACTTCTGTCCGAGCCCCCCGCGCCGCGTCGCGGTCTTACGGTTCGACGAATTCATCCGCCGGATCGAACGGCGGAATGGGTATGTTCAACAACCGCAACCGGCCGACCGCCCGATGCCGGCACCCAGGGCGAATGTAGATCGCCGTCAGCGGCTTCACCGAAACCCGTTCACCGTCCAGTTCCAGGAAACCCTCGCCCTCCAACACCACGTAGATCTCGGTGGTTCGCTGGTGATGGTGCGTCTCCGCGTCGGTCTTGATGTCCACCAGATGAACCGTGGCCTCCCCATCGGGCAAGTCACCGAAAGCCCTTCTCGCCGCGCCACAAGGACAGGGCACGGCCGGCACTTGGTCCAACTGGGCAATTGCAAAGCGGGGCATGGGCGAATCCTGCCACGGCGCGCCGTCTGAAGTCACTCCGGCGTCCGATCGCCGCGTGCGGCTTATGTTGTACTCGGCCCCCCACTGTGCCTCCATCCCTCCATCGCCGTGCCATCCGCGGGCCCCTCAACTCCGATCCCCAGGATGATTCGCTCCGGCAATCGACAACGGCAGATGCTCGGAATGCTCGGCCTCCTTCTCGGCGCTTGGCTGCTCTACCTCATTGCGGCGGCATGGGCGCTCCGTTCCAACACGGTGCGCCGGGCCATCAATTCGAAACCGGACAAGTTCTTCATCGAATGGCGCTCCGGCTCGTCTTGGTTCCCCGGCTTCTTCCACATCCAGGGTCTCCGCTTCGTCGGCCAGGGCTCCGACAGCCAGTACTACGGCCGAATGGACGAGGCGCGGTTCAGGGTTCGTCTCCTCCCCCTCCTCCGGAAGAGGATCGCCGTTGGCGCCTTCAACGGACGCGGCATCGAATTCCAGCTCCGGCGAACGCCGCCCAAAGACGGCCCTGCCCCTGCCGAACACCTCTACTTCCCGCCCATCCCCGGTTTGGAATCCCTCCCTGCCCGAACGGTCCCTCGCAGGCCCCGAGGCAAACCTTCCTGGTGGATACAGGTCGAAAAGATCCTCTTTCGTGAAGTCGAACGAATCTGGATCTATGGCTCCCGGCTCGATGGACCCGGCACCCTATCCGCCGGCCTCGCCATGCAGATTGAAGGCCCGTTCCATACCCGCGTCGAGGCGCTCGATCTGCCCGAAGCCTCCCTGCTCCATAACGGATCCGTCGTCGCCACGAACCTCGCCCTGCGTCTCGCCGGGGAACTGGGCCCTCTCGTTTTCGGCGTCGACGACGGTCCCAACGGGAAGATTTTCGATTTCATCACCGCGCACCTCGACCTGAACGGCGACGTGGGAACGCTCGCACTGCTTCGGAAGCAATTGGGAACCTACAACACCATCGACTTCGGCGGTGGTGGACGGATCGACGCCCGGATCCTTGTCGAAAAAGGCATTCTCCAGGATGGCACCACGCTCGACATACGGTCGCCCCAGCTCCGCGTGTCGGTGGGTCAGTACGTTTTCGAAGGCGAAGCGCACGTCGAAGACCGGGTCGTCACCGAGGGCCCGGAAACCGTCACGCGCCTTCGTTTGCGGTTGAACGATCTCAAGGTGAAACGTCGTGGCGTGACGATTGGCGCCGCCACAGGCCCCGCCCTGGAGCTGTCCTCCACTTCGTACAACCTGAAGGCCCACCGGGGATTCGGGGATGCCGACATCTCGTTCCAGCTTCAGCCTTTCGTCGCGCACGACGCCTCGTGGTTGAATGACGTCCTGCCCCCGCGGGGCGACGTGACCATCACCGGTGGCGCCCTCACCATCGGCGCGGATCTGCACGCGGCCCCGGGCGGATCGATTTCGGGCCGGCTCGACGTTTCCGGGAACTCGGTGGCCGCGCAGATCGATGGAACGTCGTATGAAGGGACCATCGGCCTTGCCGCGCGCCTGTCTTCCGGGGAAGGCGGCCCCAAGGTACTTCACCTCGGTGGCACGGAACTGGTGTTGACGAACCTCTTTGTGCCCGATGTGCCCCGCGAGCGGCAGGAAGGATGGCACGCGACGTTCGGCATCCCTCAAGGAAGACTCGATCTCACCAACAATTCCTATTCCCTCGATGCCTTTGTTCAACTGGGTATCCGCGATACACGCCCCATCCTCGCCATTCTCCGAAAGGATCCCAACACGCCCAAGTGGCTCGCCTTCATGCCCACCCTCCGGGACCTGCAAGGCGGGGGTCAGGTTCAGGCTTCACCCGCGTCCGCACGGATCACCGGATTCTCGCTGGTCGGCCGGAGCACGGACCTCCGCACCGAGATGCATCTCACGACCAACTCCTTGAACGGCATCGCGTATGCCCGCTACGGCATTCTCTCGGCCGGATTCGACCTCCGCGATCCTGGGAAATCCCAATGGAGAATCCTCGGCGCCAAACGTTGGTATGAGCGGGCGCTGGCCTCGCCCTTCGTGGTTCCCGCCTCGCCCGAACCAGAGGAGCCCGACCCTCTCGAAGATCCCGTGCCCCGGCCGAACCCGTAAGAGCCTGTCTGGAAATTCGAAGGGTCCCCTTCCGATCTTCACTCAGGCTCTAAACCACGATTGACGTCGCCAAGACCGACTGCCACGGTCCGCCCGTCATAGCCAAGGAATGACGGTGAACGGTGTCGGTAGACAGGCGGTTGGTTGAGAACTCTCGGCCACACTTCGTGACGCTGCGGGTGCAGGTCCCCTCCACTGCTTTTCAAGGCGATGACACTCTTAAAATGAATGCAGCGAGATTGTTCGTGGGCAATCTGTCCTACAACACCCTCGAAAATGACCTTATCGAACACTTCTCGCAGGCGGGCACCGTCCGGGCCGCAGACGTCGTGTTCGACAAGTTCACGGGGAAATCACGCGGTTTCGCTTTCGTCGAGATGGGAAACCCCGAGGAGGCCAACCACGCCGTCGAAATGTTCCACAACCAGGACCTCCAGGGCCGCAACCTGACCGTCAACGTCGCCCGCCCCAAGGAGGAAAGACCCCCTCGCGAAGGCGTCGGTGGCGGAAACCGTGGGGATCGCGGCGAACGTGCCGAGCGCCGGTCACACGAAGAGCGGTACTAATACCCTATCTGGATCCCTTCAACCTGCGGATGTGCCGCACCCCAGCCAAACCCGGCCAAAAGGTTTGACACCCTTCTGACCAGCTACCTAGCTTCGTCCAACGCTTATGTCGGAGAACCCCCCAAGTTCACCCGTTCCGCCCACTCCCGGCGAGGCCGCCAAGGTCCAGCCCAAGAAGGAAACCGTCCGCATCGCGCTTCCTCCCAAGCCAACCGCCTCCCCGACCGTGCGGCTCCCGTCGCCGTCCCCATCCGCGGCCGCACCCGTTGGAGCCACCGCCGCGCCCAAGGCGTCCCCATCCGTCCCGGCCCCGCCCGCGGCCTCGCCCGCGCCCGCTCGCCCAGTGACCGGAGGCGCTCCCGCCGCCGCCATGCAGCGCCCCATGCCCTCCCCGATCTCCCATGGCAGCGGAATCAGCGGCCTGGATAAGGGTCTCGCGGTCGCCGCCGCCGTCTGCGGTCTCGCCTTCCTGATCCATGTCGTCCTGATCGCCCTCGGCATCACGATCGAATAAGCCGCACGACTCGCTCCCACCCCCCGCCCCTCCATCCAACCGGCCGTTCCCTTTCCTAAAGCATTATGGCGTCCCAGCTCATTAAGACGGTCACTGCTGCCACCTTCGACGCAGAGGTCATCAAGTCCACCGCGCCGGTCCTGGTCGATTTCTGGGCCGAATGGTGCGGGCCGTGCAAAATGATCGCCCCGGTTCTCGAAGAACTCGCCACCGAACTCGACGGGCAGTTGACGATCGCCAAGGTCGATGTCGACGCCGAAGCCGCTCTCGCCTCCCAATACGGCATCACGGCCATTCCAACGCTCCTCGTATTCAAGGGCGGCCAGATCGTGGACCAGATGCGCGGCGCCAAAAGCAAACGCGCCATCCGCGATACGATCGAACCTCACCTGTAACCCCCCCGCCGCTTCAGGCGGACCTTCCCGGCGGCCTGCACCTCCCCCGCCGCGGCCCAACCCGGCCATGGCGCTCCTCATCACACCGGGACAACTCTCCGCCCGATCGGATTTCTACCATCAGATCGGCACCTCCGTCGCCGCCGGCCTACCCCTGATCCGCACCCTACGGATCCTCGCCCAGAACCCGCCGTCCGCGGGCCTCGCCCCCCGCGCCCGCCGTCTCGCCGACCGACTGGAATCCGGCGCCTCCGCCTCCGAAGCCTTCCGATCCCTCGGCTCCTGGGCTCCCGATTTCGATATCGCCCTCATTGAGGCGGGCGAACAAACCGGCCGCATCGACTGCACCTGCGCCGCCCTTTCCCAGTCGTACGCGGCCCGCGCCACCCTCGCCCGGCAGGTCCTGATTGGCCTCTTCCACCCTGTTCTCGTCTTCCACGTCGCCTTCCTCATCCTGCCCGTTGACCACCTCGTCGGTCTCGTTCGGGATGGCGACTTCGCTGGCTTCGTCGTCAACAAGCTCCTTTTGTTCGTCCCGGTCTACGGTGTCACCTTCGCCATCCTCTACGCGCTTCAAAGGCGGGGCCGCGTCTGGCGGGCCGCTCTTGAAACCATCTCCAGCCTCCTCCCCGTTCTTGGACGCGCCCGCAAGGCCCTCGCCCTTTCCCGGCTCAGTCTCGCCCTCGACGCCCTTTTCAATGCCGGCGTCAACGCCACCCGCGCCTGGCCCCTCGCCGCCACCGCCAGCGGCTCACCCGCACTCGAACGCGCCGTCGCCCAATGGCCCGCCAGGATTGGCATGGGCGAACCCGCCTCCGAACTCCTCCTCGCAAGCTCCTATTTCCCTCCCCACTACTCCAACATCTACGCCACCGCTGAAATCGCCGGCCAGATCGACGACGCCCTCCCCCGCCTCGTCTCCCATTACCAGGATGAGGGCCTCCGCCTCATGCGCGTCGCCGCCGCCATCCTCGTCGGCATTGTCTACGGCGGCATCCTGCTCATCGTCGCCTACCAGATCATCACGTTCTGGCTCGGCCATTACGGCCAGATCCTGAATGAGATCGAGTAGTCCGCGCTCCCCATGAACCCGACCATTCCCAGCTCCCTCTCCCGCCGGAGCGAAGCGCAGGTGGGAGAGGGTGGTTCCGCGCCTGCGGAACCGGGTGAGGGCTCTCCCCCCGGTTCATGGTCCCAATGCGCCGTTCGCGAACCGTGGCCGCTCCCCATGAACCGAAGCCGCCCTGGAGGGTTCCGCTCCGTCGGAACCTGTTGAATTCTAGCCCCAACCCGCTCCGTCGCACGGTTCATGGCCGAACACGTGTCCAGTTTTTTGGAAAACTTCCCTCCCCATGAACATCCAGGACCTGCTCCGAGACCCCGCTCTTCGTCATCACGAATTCCCCGCCTGCCGCCACCGCGTCTTCCTCGCCCACGCCGCCGTCTGCCCTCTGCCACGTCGCGTCGCGGAAGCCATCGCCGGCTACGCCCTCCAAGCCTCCCTTGACGACCAAGAACTCCCCGTCCGCGCCTCTCTCGTCCAGGAATCCCGCGAGCGCGCCGCCCGCCTCATCGGCGCTCAACCCGAAGAAATCGCCCTCGTCGGCCCCACGTCCCTCGCCCTCTCCTTCGTCGCCGCCGGCTTCCCCCTCCGCAAAGGCGACAACATCGTCATCTATTTCGAAGACTACCCCTCCAACGTCTACCCCTGGATGGCTCTCGCCCAGCGCGGCGTCGAAGTCCGCCTCATCCCCACCCGCGAACTCGGCCACATCCGCACCGGCGACGTTCTCAGTCAGGTCGACGAGAACACCCGTCTCGTCGCCGTCGCTTCCTGCCACTTCATCTCCGGCTGGCGCATCGATCTTCCCGCCCTGGGCGCCGCCCTTCGCAAACGGCGCATCGCCCTTTGCATCGATGGCATTCAGACCCTGGGCGCGTTTCCCACGGCAGCCGAGCACGCCGACTTCATCGCCGCCGACTCCCACAAGTGGCTCCTCGGCCCCTGCGGCGCGGGCTTCCTCTACGTCCGCAAATCCTGGCACGAAGCCCTTCGTCCCATCGTCTACGGCTGGAACAACGTGCGATGCCCGGATTTCGTCGCCCGCGAAGAGATCACCTTCCGCTCCGGCGCACAGCGTTACGAAGCGGGCAGTCACAGCATGCTGGGCCTCTGCGGCCTCCGGGCCGCCCTCGACATCATCCTCGAGGTCGGCGTCGACGCCATCAGCGCCGAACTCTTGCGCAAGCGGACCTGGCTCGTCCCGGCCTTGCAGTCGCGCGGTTGGTCCGTGTTGGGTGCTGATGCTCCCACCGCCCACCAAAGTGGCATCGTCGCCATTCACAAGCCCGACACCGACCTCGCCGCCCTGCACGCGCGTCTGATGGAAGCCGGCATCGTTCTGTCCCTGCGCACCGACCGCCAGCTCCGGCCCTACCTCCGTTTCTCGCCGCACTTCTACACCCCCGACGAGGATCTCCAGCGCGCGGTGGAAGCTCTGGGATAACGCCGAGGCGCACGCTTCCCTGAACCCTTTCCCTGCCCTCCGCAAATCCCCTCCCAACCCAGCGCTCGCCAAACGGATCCACC